>CAZYEI010000005.1:0-53814 GCA_964646425.1 uncultured Eubacteriales bacterium
AAATGGTTTATTTTCAGTGCTCTTTTATTTTCTTTTTGTTTAGGATTTTTTCTAGGAAATATCTATAATTATAATTTTTCGTACTATCAATGTGATTTTACTATTAATAATATTGACAATTTTCAAATAGACAAATTAACCAATATTGACTATTTAAATCAAATTAAAGCTAGCGGATATAATGAAAAAACGCAATCAAATAAATATATTAATATTGATGTTGAAAAAATGCTTAATAATAATGATTTTAAAGTTAATTTAAACGAAGACAAGAGTATTACTATAACAACTCCATATAAATATTACGATGTATTTTTTGTTTCTTCTTCAAGAAGTTTAAGCAGTCGAGCAAAAACTTTTATTAAAGATGCTGTTAATAATTTAGCAAACGATGAAAAAGTAACATATAAATATAATAATGACATCATTTGCATAAATAACTATGTTAACAAAACAATTATCGGTTTATACTCTTTATTAATCGGATGTATTGTATCGTTATCTATTTGTATTTCTTTATATTTTAAAAAGAATGAAGTTAATGATGATTTTATCTATGATAATAAAAACACCTACAAATCAATCTTCCATAAAAAATACTGGATTGATTCCTTTAGTGCTATTAAAAAAACAAAAGATTTAACTACTCTTTCTTTAATTTTAGCAATGATAGTGATTTGCAAGTTAATTCCTATTCCAAGCGGATTCGGTGATTTAGGAATATCGTTTACTTACTTATTTATTGCTTTGACTGGAGTTATCTATGGACCAATATATGGATTTTTAATTGGTATTTTATCAGATACTATTGGCTTTTTTATGAACTCGAGCGGTTTCTTTTTTATTGGATATACCATCCAAGCTGCATTAACAGGAATGATTTATGGACTTTTATTTTATAAAACAAAAATCAATTTTACAAAAGTATTATTGTGTAGAGTTATAATCAACTTTTTTATGAATGTTTTGCTTGGTTCGTTTTGTTATACATTAGTTTTTACAAAGTTTTCTTTATTCAGTAAAGAATTTAACGATTTCTTATTTTCATACATTACACTGCTCTCTTTACCTAAAAATATCATTTATTTATTACCACAAAGTTTATTCTTATTTTATTTTATTAAGTTAATCTCTCCGATTTTATCTTACAAACAATTAATAAATAAAAATATTTGCGACCATATAAAAGTATTTTAATTTTATTGTTTTATCAATTTATTTATATTAAAATATAAATAGAAAAGAGGTAATTCCCATGATAAAAAAAATATTACATGAAATAGAAAAAGCAGAAACAATTATTATTTTTAGACATATAAAGCCTGATGGAGATGCAATCGGTTCTCAACATGGTCTAAAATATATCCTTAAAGAGAATTATCCAAATAAAACAATTCTATGTTTAGGTGAGAATAGTAACTATTGGAAAATGTATTATTCGAATATAGACAGTGATATTGTTGATGATGAAACTATTAAGAATTCATTAGCAATAATAGTTGATACTCCTAATATCAGTAGAGTAGATGATCAACGATTTGAATTAGCTAAAACAAAAATAAAAATCGATCATCATATTTTTATTGAAGAATTTGCAGACATTGAATGGATTGATACTACTTCAATCGCAGCTTGTCAATTAATTGTTAAATTCGCTTTAGAAAATAATTTGAGAATACCTAGAAATGCAGCACTTTTACTTTATACTGGGCTAGTAACAGATTCTGGAAGATTTCAATTTCAAAATACAAGTGCAGAGACATTACGTATGGGAGCAGTACTTTTAGAAACAGGTATTGATGCACAAGACCTTTTTCGTTTCATGTATGAATCAAGCGAAAATATTGTAAGATTCAAAGGATATTGTGAAAACAACTTCACGCTTCTTGATTGTGGTCTTGCTTATAATATTTTAGATAAAGAAATACTAAAAGAATATGATGTTACAGCAAGTTCAGGGGCAAGCAATGTCAATTCGTTAAGTGGTATTAAAAAAGTAAAGATCTTCGTTCACTTTGCCGAAAACGAAGATGGTACAATTAAAGTAGAATTTAGATCAAAGAAAATCCCCGTAAATGTTATTGCCAATAAATATGGTGGTGGTGGCCACGCTTTAGCAAGCGGTGCAATTGTTGAAAATTTTAAAATCGTAGATAATATTATAGATGACTTAATCGAATTATGTGAGGAGGAAGAATAATGGCTTTTGAAGAACAACTAGCAAGTGCTAAATTTGCAGCTTTATCTGCATCACAAATAATTATGGATGTTTATAACAATAATAATGCCGAAGTTACTATAAAAAATGATAATTCCCCTGTAACACAAGCTGATATAGCCGCTGATAAGTTAATACGTAACATCCTAAAACAAAACTATCCAACATATGCCTTTTTAACTGAAGAATCAAATGATAATAAATCACGACTTAAAAGCGATTATGTTTGGGTAGTTGATCCAATTGATGGAACTAAAGATTTTATAAATAGAACTGGTGAATTTACTATTAATATAGCACTTATTTATAAGCATCGACCAGTTGTAGGTGTTATTGCAATACCAGCTAAAAATGAATTATATTTTGCCAGCGAAGGTAAAGGAGCTTATTATCAAGCAAACAACCATATTGAAAAAATAAAAGTAAGCAACAAAGAAACTAATCTTGTTGGATTTCGTTCTCGTTTCCATTTTGGTGATTTAGAAAAAAATTACTATAGCCTTCATAATGATGTTATCTCTGAGGTGGTAATTATGGGAAGTTCTATTAAAGCATGTCATATCGCTCATGGATTAGCTCATGTTTATGTAAAAATCGGAAATGGTACTAAAGAATGGGATATTGCAGCAAGCGACATTATTGTTAAAGAAGCTGGTGGTTTCTTTGCAAAGCCAGATGGAACTCCAATCATTTATAATAGAGATGATGTTTATAATCGAGAAGGATTTATTATAATGAATACTAGACAAGAAAAATTACTCGTAAAATAGTATATTTTTTAATCCAAATTTGTTATAATATATTGCGAAAGAAAGAGGGAAATAAAAATGGCATTAGTAAATGTAAAAGAAATGATGAAAAAAGCAGAAGAAGGACATTATGCAGTTGGTCATTTCAATATTAATAATTTAGAATGGACAAAGAGTATTTTACTTGTTGCTGAAGAAACTAAATCACCAGTTATTTTAGGTGTTTCAGAAGGCGCTGCAAAATATATGTGTGGTTTTAAAGTTGTAGCTGATATGGTTAAAGCAATGGTTGAAGCTTTAAACATTACAGTTCCTGTTGCTTTACACTTAGATCATGGTTCATATGAAGGTGCTAAAGCTGCCCTAGCTGCTGGATTCAGTTCAGTAATGTTTGATGGTTCACACTATCCAATTGAAGAAAATATTGCTAAAACAAAAGAAATTATTGCACTAGCTAATTCTATGGGCTGTTCAGTAGAAGCTGAAGTTGGCGCTATTGGTGGTGAAGAAGATGGCGTTGTAGGTAGTGGTGAAGTAGCTGATCCTAACGAATGTGCATTAATCGCTTCTTTAGGAGTAGATATGTTGGCAGCTGGTATCGGTAATATTCATGGAAAATATCCTGCTAATTGGAAAGGATTAGACTTTAATACACTAGCACAAATTAAAGAAAAAGTAGGAAATATGCCTTTAGTATTACATGGTGGAACTGGAATTCCTCAAGACATGATTAAAAAAGCTATTTCTTTAGGTGTTTGCAAAATTAACGTTAACACTGAATGTCAATTAGCATTCCAAGAAGCAACTAGAAAATATATTGAAGAAGGAAAAGATTTAACAGGAAAAGGATTTGATCCAAGAAAATTACTTGCTCCTGGTGCTGAAGGAATTAAAAATGTAGTTCGTGAAAAAATCGAATTATTTGGTTCTAAAAATAAAGCTTAATTAATTAAAAGAGAAACATATGTTTCTCTTTTTTTAGTTATGTTTTTGCTTCTTTTAACATAAGATTAAAAGAGGTGGAATATAATGGGAAAACAATATATTATAACTGGCGGAAACAGGCTTAGCGGAACAATAGAAATAGATGGTTCTAAAAATTCTGCATTAGCACTTATTCCAGCATCTTTACTATGCAAAGATAAAGTAACATTAACTAATGTTCCACGTATTAGCGATATCTTTGATATGTTAGAAATACTAAACGAACTTGATGTCAAATATGAATTTATTGATAATACTTTAACAATTGATTCATCACAAATAAAAAATAAACCTTTAATTAATATCTATATAAAAAAGATACGAGCATCATACTACTTTATGGGAGTTTTACTGGCTCTTTTTCATAATGTTTCCATTGCTACGCCAGGTGGTTGCAAAATAGGAGATCGCCCTATTGATTATCACATAAACGGCTTTAAAAAATTAGGAATAAAAATCGATAATAACGAAGATATATATAATCTTTCTTATTCAATATTAAATAATACGACAATTGTACTTCCTTTTCCTTCAGTCGGTGCAACAATAAACCTAATTTTAGTTTCATGTAGAAGTGAAAACATCATAACAATAGCTAATGCTTCATGTGAGCCAGAAGTTATTCAAGTTATCGAACTGCTAAAACTTGCAGGTGCTAAAATAAAATTAATTGATAACAATACAATAATTATTATTGGAAATAACTTTAAAAAAACAATTAGTTACAAAGTTATGAACGATAGAATTGAAGCTGGAACTTATTGCATTCTTGGAGCTCTTTTAGGAAATAATTTAAAAATTAAAGGAGTTGAAAAAGCCCACTTAAACAGCCTTCTTAATATTTTTCAATATATTGGAGTAAATTATAATTTAATTGATAATTCAATAATCTTTAACAAATCAAATCTACACAATTCTATCGATATCACCACTGCTCCCTATCCTTTATTTCCTACCGATTTACAACAACCGCTTTGTGTATTAGCCACTCAAATCCCTAATATAAGTTATATCTACGAAGGTATTTATCTTAATAGAAAAGCCCACATAAAAGAATTAAATAAAATGGGAGCTAATATTAAAACATTTCAAAATAAAATTGCTATATATGGGGCAACCCCATTAAAAGGAATGCTAATGCATGCCTCAGACCTAAGAGGCGGTGCAACATTAGTAATCGCAGCTCTTATAGCTAACGGCACATCTATCATAAAAGAAATTAACTACATTGAAAGAGGTTATCCAAACATTGTTCAAAAATTAACAAAAGTCGGAGCAAATATAAAATTGGAGGAAGAATTATGAAAAAAAGAATAATTATATCAATGTCATCTTTATTGTCACTTTTTGTATGCCTTGTCTTATTAATACACTTTATACCCAAAAACGAAAAACAATCTGTTTCTTTTATTTCTGACTATTTATGGAAAAATTATACAATTAATCAAAAAGAGATTTCCAAATCTTTAAAAACTAATTCAGTATATAATGATTATACATATTCTTCTTTAACTACAACGCAATTATTAAGATATCTCCAAGAAGATACTACCAAAATTTCAACCACTAACCTATCACTTCACCAACAAATAAAAAGTGCAAAATACATTATTTTAAGTATTGGAATGAATGACTTTATCGAAGATATAAAAGTTTATTATCAAAAGCAAAAACTAGTTTATGACAAAGACATTTTATCATTGCATGCTGACATATTTATTAATCAATATCAACAAATAATTGAAGATATATTATTAATTAACGAAAAAACCACAATAATTGCAACATCACTTTATTATCCCTATCCATATTTAGAAGATTATGAATTAATAAGTTTTTTCGATTTAATAAATAAAGATGTTAAAGAAATATTAACAAATGAAAATGGTGTTTATATTGATATATCATCATATTCTCAAGAAAAATATCTTGATTCTTTAGATGATTATAAATTAAACACCATAGCATTAAATAATATAATTGATAGAATAATTAATCTAGATTCTTTAAATCATTAGGTTCTTCCAATGATCTAAAGAATTTTTCTTTTGCAACTGTTTTAGCAAAGTCTAAACATCCAAGATAGTTTAAAATTGCTCTAATAACAACAATAAACCAAACAACAACAACAACTATTAAAGTATAAGTTATATAACCATATAATTCCAAAATTGGTTCGGGATATTTAATTACTTTAGGCAAACCACTTATAAGATTAATTCCCCAAAATTTGGATTTTGGCCACTCTAATTTAAATGATAAAGACTTAAGAGCATTAAGCATTAAAGTGAAATCACCTTTATAGACTTTATTAAAATATAGCCATACACCTAATAAGCTAATTACTAACAAACGCATTACCCATCTTGTGTTTTTATATAAAAAGCGACTTTCTTTTTTTCTTACACATTCAATAAGTTCCTGTGGAGTAGTAATGATTTTATATTTATTTAATTCATATAAATACTTATAAATCTTTTCTCCTCTTTTTTTCATTCTTGCTCTTTCCCATTGATAAATAGCACCGATAACAATGAAAACTAGTACAAAAACAATTGCCAAAACTGCTAGTATTTTTTTATCTCGTTCAGTAAGAGTAATTAAAAATAAATTATTCATTATTTTCATCCTCCTCATCTAGATTATCTTCAAAAAAACGAGAATCAATATATTTATCTGGAATAGTTTTAACATATACTGTTTTTTGTTTCTTATTATCTTTATCAATTTGATTCATTACTTCATCTAATGCCTCTTCATATTCATCATCTTCTATATAACTATATCCTCTAAAAAAACAAATAAATGATAATATTTCACCAATAAAATATTTAACAATTAAAAGCACTAACAAAAGCACAAAAGCTAATAGCCAAACAGGAGAAGTTAACACGATAAGAACACCAAGACCAAATGATTTAAATAATTTTATCATGTATACCACCTCCATTATTCTAATATAATGATAACAATTTATTTACTAAATTTAAATACTTGAAAACAATTTTTTATAACTAATGGTAATAAAAACCATGAATAAACAAATAATTTAAGTTCATCACTTATTATTGTTAACAATGGTATAGAAATAAATAAAAATGTAATTATTTGGATTACCGAAAATATCCAATTATATTTTAATTTAATATTAAATGATGAAATAGTTTGAACCAACAAAGTTACAATATATATACCATAAGATAGCCGTAAAACGCTTATATTTTTCTTAAACACAAGCATAGTAAATATAGACAGAGTATTTATTATTAATATTAGTATTCCACTATTATAGTTAAACTTTTTTAAATTTAACTTTTGATAATTATAAGATATGATAATAGAACTAAAACTTGCTTGAGTTAAACCTATTAAAAACAAAAATAAATATTTGTTATTGTTAAAACTATCTATATTTATTTTTAATAATATTACCAAATCTTCTTCAATTTTTGTACCAAATAAAATAGAAATAACTAACATTGCTAAAGCAAATAGCCCAGCTTCAACAAATGACATAATAAATGTTAAATCAAATATTTTATTTATTCTTCTTGCTAAATAGCCAAATACCAATCCACTAATCAATGAAGGAAAAACATATAACAAAGACGTTATATATGAAATTATACTTGCCAAAAGTAAAGTTGCGAATAAAAAGGGAATAGATTTCTTAAAGCCAAATTCAAAAGATATATAAGATGAAAAAAAAGGCAAAAAGAAAATAAATAATAATTCTATTCCAGGAATGATATAACTTAAACTAGTTAACCCAATAATCAAACCCGAAAATATTGCACCAATTGCAATATATCTTTGTTTCACGCTAACTCAGCTCCCTATTAAAAAAATAAATGCTCTATTAATATTTTAACACCAATTATAATTAAAATTAGCCCTCCAACTATTTGTGATTTTGATGCTAATAAATCTCCGCTTTTTTTACCAACATAAACACCAATAAAACAAAGAACAAATGTAATTAATCCTATTAATAAAATTGCTTCAAATATCGATAATGCCCCACCAACAAAAGTAACGCCAATCATTAATGCATCAATACTTGTTGCAATTCCTTGAATTAATAATATTTTGAATGTTAAATTTTCTTGATTAGATTCCTCATTATTTTTAATAGCATCAAGTAACATTTTACCACCTAAAAAGCCTAAAAAAGCAAAAGCAATCCAATGATCTAACTTCAAAATTATATCTTCAAAAATAGCGCCAATAAAATATCCAATTAAAGGCATAATCGTTTGAAATATTCCAAAAATTAAAGCAATTAAAAAAGCTTTTTTAACTTTCATCTTATTTTCTTGCATTCCATCAGTTATTGATACTGCAAATGCATCACAAGCAAGTCCAATACCAATCAAAATAACATCTAAAACTCCCATTATTATTTTATCCCCCTTCTATATCATACTTATTAATTATATATTATTTTTATTTATATTTAAATTACTTTTTATTTTCATTATGCTATAATATTAATAATTTCAAAAAAAATAAATTTCTTCGACACTTTTAGACAATATTTTTGTCTTATTGTTTGAAGGCTTCATTATAGAATTGAGGTGCTTTAGGGTGAAATCAGTTACACAACCACAAATATTTCAATATGATTCTAACTCTAAGCACAAATTGGAATGCGAATTCAAACAAATCTATGAAAAATATGCTAAACTTCTATTCTATATCTCTTTCCATATCGTAAAAAACACATCTGACGCCGAAGATGCTGTTAACGAAGCCTTCCTTTATTTTTTTAATAATTACTATGATATAAGAAACAAGAAATATTATTTAGTTACCACTGTAAAAAATATTTCATATAATATTATACAAAAAAATATAAACACAAAATATATATCTATTGAAGATAGCAATATTGATATCGTAGATAAAAATCAAGAACTTTTAACCAATAGTTTTTATCATGACTTAAAAAGTTTTTTAACTGATGAAGAAATAGATATACTCTTTGATCATGTAATCTACTCCTTAACTTTTTCTGAAATTGCTAAAATGCGGAATACAACTAAATTTTCAATATCCAGCAAATATCACAGAATTAAAGAAAAAGTAAAAAATTATTTTAAGGAGATAAAAATATGAAAAAATATCAAAAAGAAAAAATCAAAAAAAATTTAGAAAACCAAATAAACTTTACACCAAACTTTAGTAGTATCAGTGATAAAATCAATTACGAAAACTTATTTATTGCTAAAAAGAGAAAACAAAAAAAGCAAATAAAAACTGCTCTTTGTTTTTCCTCAATATTAATTATTTTATTAGCATCATTGTACTTTATCAATATCCACAATAAAATCAGTCTTACATATACGGACATATTAAATTCTGAGTCTTTCGTTTTTTATCAAGAAACAAATGCTGATAATATTTATACATTTGAAAATTTAATTGATTTACAATACAACAAGAAAAATCAAATTAATTTTTACAAAGCAACAGCAGAACCAATAGATAATTTCTACACGTGTGCATATATACCTACCGAAAATTATCAAAAATATCTAAATATTCATATGTCATATGAAAATAATTATTTTTCCAACTTTGACTTTATTAATCTTTATAAGAAAGAAGTAAAAGAAAATACTAATCTTCCTAAAATACAGTGGTTGGAATATTATAATATTGAAAGTATTCCGCCATCTTATGACAATTACTCACTTATTTTAATACTTAAATCTCAAAATATAAATATAGTAAGAAATGAAAGTACGCAAAATAAATTAAATATTAAAAAAAGGCTCTACATTAATACATATTATCAAATAATTAATAATAAAATAGAGTTTATCGATATTGATAATACCAATATTATTACAAAATTAGAAGGAACATATATTTGGGCTTTAACTAAAAAAGAAGTAGAAAATAAAAATAAAGCTTTCTCATTTTCTAATATTAATGCAAATAGTAATTTATTTAAATTAGAAAAAATTAATACAATCAATTGCGTTATTTTGCCATTAACAGGCAGAGATTACATCAATGATAATCAATATTATGGAAAATATTATAATGATATAATGGAAGCTCAATTAAACTTCAATGAAAATAATTCAAAAAACTATGGCTACTTTGATTATAATAAAATAAGCAAGATACTTTATAAATAAAAACTAATTATCTTATCATAATGTATTATAAGCACGCTTTAAAGCTAAAAGCGTGCTTATTTTATTTATTATATAAGTACTATTTTGATATTCATATAAAAAAACTGGAGTTATCAATTCTATAACCCCAGTTCCTACCTAATTTATAAGAATAAAGATATAATTGCTAGAATTGCAAATACATAGTAAGCAATTACCCATACCTTGTTTTTCCATGGGAAAGCTGAACTATTAACAAATAATCCTGCTGTTACAATTGTAGAAATAACTAAACAAATATTTCCTACAAGTGCGAGAATTCCTAAGTTTCCTCCAAATAAATTTGCTAGTAAGAAACTTACTCCTGCAATCATCAAAGCGATAAACGCACATGCTCCTGCTAATTTGCTTAAACCTAAACTATTCTTCTTTGCCATAAAATTTTCCCCTTTCTTTATGCACCTGTTAAATCTTTAATGATTTTATCAGCAATTGCATTAATTAAAATTGATTCGCCATAATTTGAAATTAAATTATTAGCTTTAATGAGATTAATTTCATCTTTATTAAATTGAGCAATTGTTGTAAATCCTAAATCTCCAAATGCTTGTGATAAATATTCTAAATCAGATGTCACTTTACCCGCATCTGTATCTATAGTTGCCCAGTTATATTCTTTTTCAAATGTAATTCCAGATCTAGAAATTTCTTCTAATGCCGGAATCATCAATGAACGAATAACTACTGGCATTCCATACGTTGTTTTATTTGTTTCATTTAGGATTACTATAACTTTATCTAAGAAAGTTTTATTGAAATTATCTGCTGATAGATTTCTTAAATTAATTGTTCCATTTACAACTTGAGATTCAGCTATAATAACAATAGCACTCAATTCAGCAATCCATTGTCCAGCAATTGTCCACTCTTGGCCAACAACTTTACTTCCTTCATATCCTAAATCCATCGCAAATCCTTTAAATTCAGTATTAACGATATCAGTTCTATTTTGATCAATTGTTCCTAATGAATCAATTGTATCTTTTAATAATGCTTGCAATAATTTAGATTTTCCAATCATCGGAGTCTCACCATTGCTAGATTCAACTAATGATTTCAATAATGAATACTTAATTTCATTATCAAAATTTAAATTAAATTGAACGCTTTCTCCATTTGTAGAAATTTCTTTCATCGCAATATATAACGCTGTTACATCATTTGTCCAATGTGCATTTTGATTATTAGCTGCTGATGGTAAACCAACAGGAATATCATTTTTAGTATAGTATCCTTGTGGTGCCATGCTAATAAGTTTTGGTTGCAATTGATTTTGGAAATATAATGATGTATGTATAGTTTTAGACAATGCATTTAACGCTTCTAGAGGGAATCCTGTATTTAAGGAATTACTCAATGAGTCTAAATCAATTGTTCCTCCCTTACCAAACCAAACTTCACAAACACTATATAAAGCTTCTAGTTCTTTATTCCATTGATTTGAAATTAAAGAGAAAGAAACTTCTGGTTTAATTTCGTAATTTGAATATAATGCTGTATCTAATTTTGTTTGTAAATATGTAGAATGATGAATATATTCTTGCATAGTTTCGATTACAGACATAGAAATACCATTATCTTTGAAGTTTATTGTATCAATAGTTATAATACCATCAGTTCCAACAAGTTCTAACGCAACATAATTTAATGCTTCTAATTCTTTATACCAATAAGTAGATTTTGCTTCAGCAGAATCTAATGGATAAATTATTTGTGTTCCAAGTTGCACTCCATTTTGTTGTTCATTTTCAACAATAATTCCATTTAATGCTAATACTAATTTATCTTGTAGGTATACACTATAATCCGTATAAATCATTAATGTAGAAATTAAATTAACTGGTAAACCAAAATTACCATTGTTAAAATTAAATTTATTTAAACTAATTGAATCTTCTTTATTAGCTAACATTTTTGCAGACTCAGAAATGGCTTTAGCCTCATTTAACCATCCTGTATTACCATATCTAACATTTGGTGTGCCTAAAATATAACCATCAGTTGTTTTATATAATGCATCTTTAAACTTACTTTGAATAAATGTTGATTTATTAATATCATTACAAATAACATCTAAAACAGTAAATTTAATAGCACCATTAAATTGAATTGAATTTAACCCAATTTTTTCTTCTCCTTCGCCGGCATAAGCTTTTGCAATTTTGATAATTATATCAATTTCATTATACCATTGTGCTTCAGTAGAATATTCATATTGAGCAAAAATATCATCTTCAAGTATCATTCCGACTAAATTAGTATACATTTTATGTTGAAGATATACACTTCTATGGATATTATCTCTTGTAGCCTCTAATGAAGTAAACTTAATATTATCAAAGTCCAATTCATTATAAGATACTCCTGCATTAGGTGAATCAACATCTGGTATTGTATGTAAAATACAAGAAATTGCTATCATTTCATTACGCCATTCTTCGCTAGCAAAAGTTACTTCAGGTGTACCACTTAATCTTATACCATTTTCAGTATATACTTCTTGTGCAATTTTTGATTGTAATACTGTTGAATTTGAAATATGCTCTTCCATAGCATCAAACATCGATAATTTAATTTCTCTATCAAAGAAAGATAAAGACATATTAATATCGCCATTTTCATCTTGAAGTAAAGCAACAATTTCATATAATGCAGTTATTTCTTTTTCCCATCTATCATCATTCCAAGTACTAGGTTTTTCCGAACCATCTTCCTCTGCATACATAGGTGTTAAAGTATCACTCATCATTTTTCTAATGACTAATGATTGCGTATTTTCACTTGCCCTTTCTAAAACAGATATAGATATTTTATTGGTAGCAATATTTATCGAAATATAACCTTCACTATCTTGTAATTCTTCAGTTACATTTGCCACTGCACGAACTTCTATTTCCCATCTATTTCCATCCCAATCTAAACTATTTTCTTCTAATAGAGTTTTGAACGGTTCTTCTAAAACTGTTTGAAGTATTAATGAATTTCCAACATAATTTGAAGCAATATTAATTACACTCCAATTAACTTTATCTGATGAATTACCAGTTAATTTTTTATCGATAGAAACTTCATTTATACCAGTTTCTTCAACTAGTCTTACATATTCGCCATTTTCATTTAAATACGTATTACCCTTAATTATTTCTTTAATAGCAACAATTTCATCACTCCACAAAGAATAGCCATCAGTACCGATTAATACAATTTTTTCTTCATTTATAATAGTAGAAAATCCTTGTTTTGCCATATATTGCAAAATATCACTTGAATCAACATTTGCTTCATTTGTTTCACTATTTTTAGCTAACATTGAATCTATTGTTGAAACATATAATATTTTCATATTTGAAATACTTGATATTTGAATCTTTTTATTGTTTTCTTCACCTGTTGCAAGTGTAGCTGCAACTGAAGTTAGTGCTGATAGTTCTCTATGCCATATTAAATTATCCCAATCGTCAAAGAAACCATCTTCAGTTATTGTATTCTTTAAGGCATTAGTAAGTACTGTTCTTAATATTACTGTTTCTTTATTTTCATCCTTAAATACATTTGTTGCAGCTTCTAATGTTAATAAAGGAATTTCATCTTGGAATTGTGTTTCAAGATTATTGATATCTAATACTTTATCACCATTTGTATCTTCTATTGCTATTGTTTCTGCAATTTCATATAAGCCTGTTAATTCTTCATTCCAATCTTGTATTTCATCAACATTAACTCCCATTTGTGTTAATGGCTCTTTAAAGAAATGTTGAATTATCTTACTATCATCTACAACTAATGTAGCAGCTTCAATTGTTGTAAGTTTTATTTGATTCATATTTTGTAATTTTGAAAAAACTAAATAACCATCTTCATCTACCAATGTATTTCCAACTTGATAAAGTGCATTAATTTCACCTTCAAGATTTTCAATAGAATTTAATGTTTCTTCATCTACAATTTGTTTTAATGCCACATTAGTTAACTTATTAATTAACATTGATTCAGAAGCATTGTCTTTTAATACTCCAATAACCTCAATATGTATTTTAGTTTCAAGTGAAGATTTAAGTGAAGAAACGTTTAACACACCTTCAGTACCATTTGTTTCTGCTAATTTAGCAGCTACTTGTGAAAGAACTTTAATTTCTGAACTCCATTCAAAATCTTCATCTGAAAATAATTTTTCTCCACCTAATACATCACTCATAGCACTATCTAACATTGGACCAACTATATCTTTAAGCAATTTACTTTCATCAATATAATAATGAATTCCCGCATCATCTTGATAAGTTGCCTTTTCGGTATTAATAATTCCGTTAATTAGCGCTAAATCAATCGATTCTATATTTTCAGTATTTGTCATTTCATTAAGGATTTGATTTATATTTCCACCCTCTGCTTCAATTCCTTCTAGAATATGTCCAACAATATCTAATTCATATCCTAAATCCTCAATATTAGATAATGTTGTATATAAATCGATATTCATAGTTTCTTGAATAGAATCATTACTTATTTTTGCAAAATTCAAAACTACTGGAGTGGCAATCGAACTTTGTTCTATATAATTAGATAAAATATAGAAAAGTTGTGGCTTTACATCTAAAACAAACTTTGCATTCTCATCTTTAGAAGCTAGATATGAATCTAGGGATGTTAATAAAGTTGTTTGTTCTCCTAAATCTTTAAATAGATTGATAATAGCAGATAATTCTTTAAATACATTTTCATCATTATCTTCATTTTCTTCAGGATAGCTCCAATTATTAGAATCTTTTAGTTGTTTAAATACTTCATCTGGAATATATTTTGCAATTTCTTCATTATTTTCTAATTCAGTTATAGCAAAATCTATAGCAATTTCTTTTACTTCATCAAATACACTTAATTTAAATAAATCAGTAATAATATTTTCAATATGGTTGCTATTTGAAGACAACACTTGTACAGAAATACTTTCTTCTCCATCAAATCTAATACCAATATCTACAAATTCTTTATATATATTAATAATTGTTTTAAAATCGTTTTCCCAGTCAATTTTATCATAATTAACTTGATTTTCCCCAACAAAATCAACAACAGAATCCAAATTTAAAACATATGATAATCCTGTATCTATTCCAATATTAACTAATTCGATATCAAATAAATTATCTACAAATGTAGCTAGTTTTTCAGCATCTAAATCCATATAATCTATTTTACTCAAATCTTTTTGGTCTTTTAAAATATCGATTGTTGTTCCTATAAGTTTTCCGATATTTCCAATATCTTGAGATAATTTAATTTCTCTTAAGTCTTCATATTCAATCACTAAATTTTTTAATGCATCATTTTCAGCAATATAATCAGAATATTGAAGATAATCAACACCAATATAAAAAACTACATCTAATAAATCTAAACTACCCAAAGTTTCAAAAGAAGCAACAAGATGTTCTTTGTCAATTTGTCTAACTGCTTCTAAAGATAAATTATCAGTTTCAATATCTAAAATTCCACTCTTGCTTGCTTCAATAGCAAAACTTACTAACGTATTTAGCTCTCTTCTCAATTTAACATTTTGATTTTTATCAATTTCAACATTAAATAATTCATCAAACATTTGATTATCTAAACCATCTTCTCCAAACAAATCAAGAATTTGAGCAATCCATGTTTGATCATATACATCACTATATTCTAATATTTCTTGGATATCTCCCGAAAGTTCTTCCTCATTATAGCTAACTTTGCGTTTATCTGTGGTATTTTCAGTTATTTGATCAGCATCATTTAGCGAATTAATAACACTAAATGCTCCTCCAATAGGAACGCATAATAAAATACACATTACAAAACCATTTACTAATCCTACAACACCACCTAATAAACGGTGTTTTTTCTTTTTAATTAATTTAGGTTTTAGAAGTTCTTTTCTTTGTTTTCGATCTTTAATTGTTTTTGCTAATGCTTTTTCTTCTTTCGTAGGTTTAACAACTCTCTTTGTCTTTAAGAAAGGATAACCAAAAATGCCCCAGAATAACCAAACAATAAAGCGATAAATAATTAACCAAAAAACAATAAACACAAAGAATAATGCTACTTGCAAAGCACAAATAACAAGCCCATTAATAGCAGCATAAGAATAAGAATCCGTTGTAATATTATATTCTAATTGATTATTTATATTCTCTAAAACATAATTCTCTAAACTAGAATCTATAAAACCAGTGAAAGATAAATCCATTGTATATATTTCTTTTGCAAGAGGAAAGATTGCAAACCATAATCCAATAGCCCCTAATACAAAGAACAATGTATAAAATATTGATTTACGAAATCCTCTTATAAATCCTCTTATAAAGGTTAATGATAGTATAACGATAAAAACTATATTAAACCCTAAAACAATAGCATTTTTATCAATCATAGTACTTCCTAAAAACATATTATTCATCCTCCTCTTCTTGTATTTCTTCAAACATTAAATCTTCATTTCTTTGTTGCTCGATTTCTGAAACCTTTAATTGATTAAATTTCTTAGTTAATTTTCTTACTTTAATATTAAATTGATTAGTCTGTTTATATACAGTTCCTAAATTCTTATTTAATTTATTCCATACTTCTTCAAATGTTTTAAAGTCGCAACTTAAACTTTCAAGAACTTTATTTAATTCAACTATTTTTTCAGCCTTTAATGAATCAATTATCATTGTTTTACATGATAATAATGTCGGTATAATTATCGTTGGCGAAACAATAATAACCCGTTTTTCAGTTGCATATTCAATTATTTGAGGAAGTTTTGAATGCAACAATGTAAGTAGCCCATCAGAAGGAACAAACATCAAAGCATAATCCAATGTAATACTAGGAATAATGTATTTTTTTGAAATATCATCAATATGCTTTTTAACATCATTTTTTATTAAGGTTAATGCTTTATTTTCTTCGGTTTCCGATTCAAATCTTTTTTCTGTATAATTTGCATATGAAGCAAATGGGAACTTTGAATCTATACATAGCATTAAATCTTGTGGTTTCATATAAACAACAGCATCAACTCTTACCTTACAATCATTTACATTAAATTCATGCTGAATATCATACATTCTTCCTTGAAAATCACCGAATATATTTGCCAAAATTTGATTTAATTGATATTCACCAAAAGCACCTCTTGTTTGATTGTTGCTCAAAATACTTTGCAATTCATTTACTTCATTTGTAAGTTGAAGCATTGTTTCTTTGGCTTCCTCAATTCTAGAAACAGTTACAGCAATCTTATTAAATGACTCAGTTGTTTTATCAAAGCCTGCATTTAATCTTTCATCAACTTTATTATTAATTGCATTTAATTTTGTTTCAACAGAAGTATTTATATCACGAAAGGCTTCTCCAATACGTTTTTCAAAATCGACTTGAAAATTTCTAAATTGATCTTGAATATCGCTTTGGGTTTTTATCATTGCATTGCTTGATTCAACTTTTGAATCGCCTAATGTTTTTGTAACATCAGTTTTCATTTCTGAAATAGTCTTTGTTAAATCTAAACTTACTTTATAAATATCTTGATTTAAGGCATTTGTAATATTATTTTCTAGTTTTGATAAATCAATATTGTCATAGTTACTATTTTTTTGACTTTTTATAAGAACAAAAATTAATAATAATATAGTAATTGACAATAAACAAACGATAATTATGTTCCAAATCACAAGAATCACCATCACTTTGTGCATATTATAGCATATATTATTATTAATTATAAAATAATTTTATTATTTTATTAAAAAATATATCATGAAGAAAAATAATATTTAAATCAATTAAGTTTTAAACACTTAACTTTAGTTTTTTTTCCTCTCTTAACTATCGAATAATCTCTTAAACTATATTCTCTCATTCCTAATGATTTCATCAATCGCTCTGACGCTACATTTCCTTGCATATAAAAGCCATATAAATCATTTATCCCTACTTCTTTTTTAGCAAATTCAATTACTGTTGTTAAAACTTCTTTTCCAACGCCTATTTTCCAATATAATTTTGATAAACATATTCCAACTTCTCCTTCATTAGTTTGACTATTTACATTATGGATGCTAGTAGAACCAATCACATAACCATTCCTTCTATCAACAATAGCCCAATGAAAATAAAAAGGATTTTGATAATTTAAAATATATATCTTTATCATATCATAAACTTCATTTATATTTTTATATGGTTCATATTCTAAGTATTTACAAACATCTGGATCTTTTAAATAAAAATTAAACATCATAGGAGCATCACTTAAAACAAAAGGACGCAAAATAAATCTTTTTGTGAGCATAACTTTACTACCAATAGGATTTATCATTTTATTCACCATATTAATATATGAATCAAACCAATAAAACTACTCCTTTTTCTGCTACTTTAAAATAATAAACCTCACTATTATTTAATAAAAACGTTACTTGCATATCGCTATATTCAGGTAAACAATAAGAAAATTCAATCATTAAAGCAATACATTCATCTTTGCTTTCAATATCAGCATTAATAACAATATCTAGAGTATTACAAGATACAAACAATTGATAGTACTCAATTTCTTCATATTTATTAATAAAAGATAAATCATATGCACTAACATCTAGAACACATCTATCATGATACTTAGGATTAAAACTAGAAGAAAGAGAAATACAAATCAAAGATATTATAAACATTAAAAAATATAATGTTATCACTTTACCAAGTCCACTCAATATATTAATAAATCTTCGCACGATATAACACCTCCCCTACTATTCTTTGCAAATTAAAATAAATTAATTCCTAACAAATAAAAAAAGAGTTAATTCTTTTAGAATTAATCTCTTTATAATAATCTCAAATATTTTTCTTTAATTAATTATTTTAATCTTATAAAACTACATAAAAGAAAATACAAATAAAATGTAAAACACTACCTACAATACAAAACAAATGAAATATCGAATGCATTATTGGATATTTTTTACCAACACCATAAATTATAGCACCAATTGTATAAGCTATTCCACCAGTTAATATAAATAAAAATCCAGGTAAAGTTATGGCTTTAATAAATGTATCTAGAGCAAATATCGCACACCATCCCATTCCAATATAACAAATCATAGAAAACTTCGAGAATTTTTTTAAATCTATTGCAGTTAAAGTAATAGCGACAATTGCACATATCCAAATGAATGAAAATAAAATCCAAGCAGTTATTTCAGAAATTTCTCGTACTTTACATAAAAGCAAAGGAGTATATGTTCCTGCAATAAGAAAATAAATAGTACAATGATCAATGATTTGCATTACTTTCTTAGCAGTATTAGGATATAGACCATGATAAATGCTAGACATTGTATATAATGATATTAATGATGTTCCATAAATAGCACATGTTATGATAGCATAAGCATCTTTATTAATAGCAGCAAAAACGACACATAATACTAACGCAATTACACCTAAAGATCCTCCAACAATATGAGAAATCATATTAAATAGTTCTTCTTTTCTAGTGTAATTAGGAAGTACTCTATCGGAAAGTTTTGTTCTTTTCATTTTTATCTTTCTTTTCCAATAAAGAATACTGCTAATGTTCCAGGACCGCAATGCGCTCCAATTACTGGACCAATATTAACTATCATATCAACATTTGCATTATAATCATTCTTTAAAATATCAGCTAACAAATTAGCATCATCAATACAATCAGCATGGCAAATATAAATCGGTGCTTCTCCTCTTTTTCTAACAAGTTCTCCATATTTTTGAGCAATTGCCTTAATTGATGATTTTCTTCCTCTTACTTTCCCTACATTTATTAAATGACCTTCATTATCAACATGAAGTATTGGTTTAATACCCAATAAACTTCCTACAAACGCAACTGTCGGACTAATACGTCCTCCTCTTTTTAAATAAACTAAATCATTTACGGTAAACCAGTGACATAAATTTAACTTTATATCTTCAATATATTTTACAATATCTTCAACATTTAGTCCTTCATCTCTTTTTTGACAAGCAAGATACAATAATAAACCTTGCCCAGCAGAGGAACAAAGCGAATCTACTACCTTAATTTTTCTATCAGTGTATTTTTCTGAAAGTTCCTCTGCAGCAATTCTAGCAGAATTAAAAGTAGTACTAAGTCCCGATGAAAAGCCTAAATAAAAAATATCATTTCCTTTATCTAATTCTTCTTTAAATATATTTTTAAATGCTTCGCTATTTAATGCTGAAGTTTTAGCAACTCCACCATCTCTCATTCTTTGATAAAAATCTTTTGGTGATATCTCACTATTATATAAAATTTTACCATCATCTATAAATGATAAACTTAAATCAGCACATTTTACATTCCATGCTTTTAATGTATCTTTTTCCATATCACAAGCGGAATCTGTAATAATTGTAAAATTGCTCATAAAAAAACCTCCTTTTTTAATTACAAACGAATTATAGAATATTCAGCAAAAAATGTAACTATACTCTTTACAAATTAAGCTAAACTGTTAATTTTTTTACAGTAGAGTTTCCATTTTTGCAACTCTACCGGCAGTAGAGCCAATTATAAGTTGCCATTTATTTATCATTTATGCTATAATTTATCAGTAAAAATAAGGAAAGTGAAGAAAATGAATGATTTAAAAAATGTAATTGCTAAAAACATTGTTGAACTTCGCCGTAGAGAAAATATTACCCAATTAGAGCTTGCTGAAAGACTAAATTATACTGACAAAGCTGTTTCTAAATGGGAACGTGGTGAATCATTACCCGATATTGTTATTTTAAAAAATATTGCTGATATCTTTAATGTGCCAGTAGACTACTTATTAAAGGAAGAACATCAAATTAAAGAACAACATCAAAACTTAACTTATAAAACACACAATCATAAATTAATTTGTTGGATGTCAATCTTCCTTGTATTTTTAATTGCGACATTTATATTTACTATTGCTAAAATTACAGGAATGGATAGTATATGGTATTGGCTACCATTTATTTACGCTGTTCCTATCGCTAATATTTTAGCACTAATCTTTAATTCAATCTGGTTCAATCAAAAAAATATTTATATCATTATTTCTTCTTTAGTTTGGACAATATTAGCCGCCATTTATTTGACATTCTTAGCATTTAATAATAATTTATGGATAATATTTCTTTTAGGTATTCCAGGACAAGGTATTGTCCTATTATGGTCTGGAATACGCTACAAATCAAAAAATAATTCTTATTAAAAAAAGATGTAACTTTTTAATTACATCTTTTTTTAATCTCTTGTTTTAATAGTTCCATTGTCATAGCAGGGTTTGCTTTTCCTTGAGATTTTTTCATTACTTGACCAACTAAAAATCCCAAAATATTATCCCTTCCTTTTTTAAATGTATCAATTGCTTGAGGATTTGCATCTAAGACTTCATTTACTAAAGATAATATTTGATTTTCATCCGACAATTGAACCATACCTAATTTTTTAGCAATTTCTTCCGCTGATTTTTTAGTAATAATCATTTCTTCAAAGATACTTTTAGCTTGTTTTGATGATATTTTACCTTCTTTAATCATTACAAGAAGCCCAGACAACATTTTTGGTGTAACGCTAAATTGTTTAATTGTCTTATTGGTTTTATTTAAATAACTTTGGATATCTCCCATAACATAATTCACAATAGTCTTACAATCGCTAAAATACTCCAAACATTCATCAACATAATTAGATATATCCTTATTTGTTGCAACCATTTGAGCATCCTTCTTTGAAAGATTATATTTATTCATATATCTTTCTACTTTTTCATCAAATAATTCTGGAACACTATTAAGCCATTTATTGATAAAACTATCACTTAATTTAATTGGCATAATATTAGCTTCAGTGAAATATTTATAGTCAACAGCATCAGTTTTCTTTCTCATTAAAACAGTTTGACGAAGGGATTCATCAAATCTTCGAGTTTCTTGTTCAACTTTTCCTCCACTTAATAAAATCTTTTCTTGTCTAGCCACTTCAAAATCTATCGCTCTTTGAATATTATTAATTGAATTCAAGTTCTTAATTTCTGTTTTAACGCCATATTCTTTTTGACCATATGGACGAAGAGAGACATTAATGTCACATCTCATACTTCCCTCTTCCATTTTACAATCGCTTACTTCACAATATGAAAGTATAGAACGTATTTTATCTACATATTTAGCTGCTTCTTCTCCAGAACGCATATCTGCATAACTAACAATTTCGATTAACGGAACACCACATCTATTATAATCAATCAAAGTAAAATCACTATAGTGAGCTTGTTTTGCAGTATCTTCTTCCATATGAAGTCTTTCAATTCCTATTTTTTTCTTTTGTCCATTTACTTCAATTTCAACATAGCCTTGTTTTCCTATTGGACGCTTATCTTGAGTAATTTGAAATCCTTTTGGTAAATCCGGATAAAAATAATTTTTACGATCAAACCATAATTCATGATCAACACTACAATGTAAAGCACTTGAAGCAATAATTGCCAATTCAACTGCCCTTTTATTTAAAATAGGCATGATACCAGGAAAAGCCATATCCACAGCAGATACTTGAGTATTTGGAGTATTACCAAATGCATTTGGAGCAGTAGAGAACATTTTAGTCTTAGTATTTAGTTCACAATGAATTTCAATACCGATTATAATTTCAAAATTCATATTAACGTCCTCCAACTTTTGCCACTTGATTAGCATATCCTAACTTCTCTTCAAGGGCACTTGCAACATTAAATACATCTTGTTCGTGAAAAGCTTTACCCATTAAATTAATGCCTAAAGGCATGTTTTTTAGAAAGCCACTTGGTATTGTAATACTTGGCAAACCAGCAAAATTACCTAGTGCTAAATGATTTTCTGCGATTAAATATTCATTTGACAATTTCTCAGACTTTCTTCCTTCAAACTTAGGAGCAATATCCCCCGCAGCAGGACATAGAATTAAATCATATGATTTATAGATTTCATTTAATTTTTCTACAATTAATCTTCTAATTTTTTGAGCTCTAATAAATAGCTTCTCTTGATTTTGTTTTGCTAAACAATAACCACCTAGAACAAATCTTCTTTTAACTAATTCGCTAAACCCTTCGGTTCTAGTATTCATAACAACTTCATCAATATCTTTTCCTTGTGATCTTGGTCCAAACTTAATACCATCTAAATTAGCGTTATTACTTGTTGCTTCAGAACAAGATAAAACCATGTAAACAGGATATATGGCACGAAGTAATTTTTCATCCATAGAAACAAATTCAACTTGAGCACCCAATTCAATTAATTTTTCTTTAACATTCTCGAAATTCATTAAAACTTTTTCATCTTTAATAGAATCAATAATTTCTTTAATAACTGCAATCTTATATTTTTTAATATCTTTATTAAGATTGCTACTATAAGATTCTACTGCCAAATTTGCTGATGTTGAATCATGTTTATCATATCCTGCTAAAGCATCCAATAAGTATGCTGAATCTTTTACATTTCTTGTAAAATAAGCAACATGATCCAATGAAGGAGCAAAAGGAAATAAGCCATATCTTGAAATTCGACCCCATGTTGGCTTAAAACCAACAATGCCACAATAAGCAGCAGGTTTTCTCACCGAATCACCAGTATCAGAGCCAAGCGCAAATGGAACAATACCAGCAGCAACTGCAACAGCACTTCCACCACTGCTTCCTCCACTCATTCTATTTAATTCTTTATCCCATGGATTGCTGCATTTACCAGTATGTCCATTCATACCAGTTCCACCCATTGCAAGTTCATCTAAAACTGTTTTTCCAATTAATATTGAATTTTCATTTTTTAATTTTTTAATCACTGTAGCATCATATACCGGAACATAATCTTTTAAAATATTACTACTGCCTGTTGATAAGACTCCTTTAGTAGAATAATTATCTTTTGCAGCATATGGTATTCCAAATAACATTCCAGTTGGTTCTTTAAAATCAAGCTCTTTAGCTTTTTCTAACGCCTCTTCTAAAATTGTTACAAAAGCATTGTATGGTTCTTGAAGTTCCTTTGCTTTATCTAAAGCTTCTTTCACTAAAGTAGAAGGTTTAACTTCTTTATTCTTGATAAGATTATGCAATTCTTCAATACTTAAATTCATATATCCCATATTATTGCACCACCTTTTTAACTTTAATCAAACCATCAACACTATCTTTTGAATTCATAATTACATCAGTAGCAGATAATACTTCCTCTATTTCATCTTCTCGCATCCCAACGCTTTCAAACATAAATGG
This sequence comes from uncultured Eubacteriales bacterium, assembly GCA_964646425.1. Classification (GTDB taxonomy): domain Bacteria; phylum Bacillota_I; class Bacilli_A; order RFN20; family JAISJY01; genus CAZYEI01. The sequence goes on from CAZYEI010000005.1 coordinate 24,443, forward strand.
GAAAACCATCGGAGAAATATTATCTACATTTTCAATTTTCTCAATTAATTCCATTTGCGACAATATTACTTCAAATTCTTCTTGTAATAATTCATATTCTTCTTCACTCATTTTAAATTTTAAACTATTTGCTATTTCTTTAAGTTGTTCTTTACTAATACGCATTGTTCCACGTCCTTTTTTGTCCACGCTCTATTTTAGCATATTTTTATTAAATATACACTACTTTAAAATAATATAAATTATTTTACAAAAAAAGTTGATTTAAATTAAATCAACTTTTAATTAGTTTCTTCGTTTAATAATTCATTGGATAATTCAATAATTTCTTTGCCGTATTTTTCTTTGTATTTTTTTAATAATTTGCTATAAAGTGGATAAGCAGGTATCATCAAGCCAATACCAATTAAACCACATGGTATTCCCCATCCCCACAAATCTATCCATTCAAGAAAAAATGTCATTCCTAAGCCAAATAATAAAACTCCAGTAACCCCAAAGCATAAAGCTACAACAACAGGTATTGATTTAACTTTATTATCTAAATACCTCAATCTCTCAATTTTAATCACAGCTTCATCCTTAGGTAAATATTGCTTTCTAATACCATCTATTTCTGCTCTTTCTTCCACTGTAGGAGCACTATATTTATATTCAAATTTTTCACTCATACGCTAAATCTCTCCTTTTATAATGATTTTAAATGACGTTCCCTTACCTAATTCGCTATTAACGCTAATACTTCCACCTAATATATCGATTACTTTTTTCACTAAAGCTAACCCCAAACCATTTCCTTCCTTAGAATGGGATGTATCTCCTTGATAAAACTTATCAAAAATATGTGCTCCAGTTTCAGAAGACATACCACATCCATTATCTCTAAACACAATTATATATTTATCTGCATTTTTACTTAATGATATATTTATTTCTCCATTTATATCAGTAAATTTTATAGCATTACTCATTAAATTATTAAAGATTAACGCTAAATAACTTTCTTCGCTCTTAATCATCAAATGTTCTTCAATATTACAATTTAATTGAATATTTTTATTTGAAATTAATTCTTCGTATTGTAAAATTTGATTTTCTAACAATTCACTTAAATTAAAGCTTGTAATTTCAGGAGTTAATTTTTGATTTTCAAGCTTATTTAATTTAAGTATATTAGTAACCAAATCAGTTAATCTTTTGCATGCACTTTGCAAATTAATCAAATATTTTTTTCTTTCATATGCTTCTAGATTTTCATTTTCTAAAATTTTTGCATAATTTTGAATAATGCTTAATGGCGTTTTGATTTCATGAGAAACATTAGTAATAAACTCATTTTTAAGCAATTCATTTTTAGATAACTCATCAGCCATTTGATTTAAGTTAATAATAATATAATCAAACTCATTATAATTTTTATATGAATGATAAGGTGTTAATCTAGTTTTAAAGTTACCTCTTGTCATAAGTTTTGTTGCATTTAAAATATCATTTAGTGGTCTAACTACCATATATTTTCTTCTAAAAAAATCAATTATAGTGCAAATAAAAGCCGAAAATAGAATAACTCCCATAATTATTAGACCTACAATGAAATCATTTTTATCCTTAATAGAATTATATACCACAATCCCGATAGACACATTAAATGTGACAGTTAAAGTAAATAGCAAAAATCCCATTAATGTATATCTTACACTTTTCATTTTAAAATCACCTTATAACCTAAACCATGAACCGTTTGAATTTCAAAGCCGTCACAATTCTTAGTTTTATCTCTAAGTTTTGCCATATATACATCTACTGTTCTAGAAGTCGCCGAAGAATCATAATCCCAAAAATCTTCCATTAATTTTGATCTTGTAAATGTTTTTTTAGGAAAAGATAACATTTTATACAAAACATTAAATTCTCTTACCGTTAAAGATAGTTCTTCTCCAGCAACATAAGCAGTATGTTCTTCTTCATTCATTATTAAGTTACCAGCAATTAATTCTTTTTTTACACTTATATTAAGTCTTCTTGCTAAAGCAGATATCTTCAAAACAAGTTCATCTAAATCAAAAGGCTTGGTAATATAATCATCAATACCTATATTATAACCTAATTTTTTCGAAGGTTTATCATCTCTCGCTGTCATAAAAAAAATTGGAATTTGTAAATCAGACATTCTAATTTGTCGTGCAAGTTCATATCCATCACATAATGGCATCATAATATCACTTAATACTATATCAAATTTTTCTTCCTCTAATTTTGTTAATGCCTCTAACCCATTATAGACAGAAACAACAGTATACCCAGATTTTCTTAAATGCGAATTTACTAAATAATTTAAATCTTTATCATCTTCAACTAATAATATTTTCAGCATTTATATCCCACCTTTTATATTAAATTATCAATTTCAATTTTCACACAACCAAGTTCATTCATTTTTTTGTCCAATGTTCTCATCAATCGCAAATTTTTAAAATTAAAAACCAAATAACCAATTGCATAAGGAAATATTAATATTTCAGATAATATAATAACTAATATCTTCAAATAAATATTCCATTGTATAATTGGACTTTTTCCTTTAATGATATTGCCTTCAACTATCAAATGTTTTTTTAATCCGATAAAACTATAATTACCATAAAATTTACTATGCGTTAATTCAATTACTATTTCATCATCATTTAACAATTTATCTTCATTAACAATTCTATAAATATTATGTTCTCTGCCGATGATACTAATTTTAGGAGCCAAAAAGATATATATCGATATTAATATAATAACAATCCCCACAGACATCCCAAACATCCCATTAATTACTCTTGTATCATATTCAGCAGCAACCGAAGTTAAAGCAATTTCAGTAAGTACAATGGCAGTCAAAGCCGAACAGAAATTTATAAGTTTAATATTTCGATAATAATATCCTGTACCTAATGATTTATATATTCCCCTAATAGCAATTCCCATTTCCACAAAAGATACTAAAGCAATAGATATAGCTAATAATTTACTGTAATCTCTTACTTTAACATCAGTAAACACAAGTCTTGCCATATAAACAGAATATTGAAATCCAGCAAATAATAAAAACAAACTAATTAATATATTTCGATACTTAAAATCCAATTTGTTAGGTTTTTTAATCCCAATATAGCATTGTAGTTTAGCTAACATTATCAAAACATTAATTGTTCCTGCCACAGCAAAAAACACACCATAATTTATTGATATAATAAATTTTCCTGTTGCAAGTAAACTATTAACAATAACCGAAAATAGTGCTGCAAATAAAGTTTTATCTTCAAACGATAAATTAAAATATTTCTTCAATAATTTAATCATAAATATTCACCAAATTTTCCTTGCAAATTATATCATTATAACAAAGAAAATAAAAGTAAAAAAACTCTTTACTATATATTAGTTTTGTAGTAACTCATTTCCTATTTTTCTAATACTTTCAGCATACTTTGTTTTACCTTTAATAAGTAACTTTTTATAAATAAAATAATTAATGCTTACACATAATAGACCTATTACGCCAACTACAATACCCAAAGAAAAATAATCAACTAAAATCGCTCCTAAGCAAATACACATTCCAATTCCTAAAAGCAATGTTCCTATACTTCCAAATAAATACGCAAAAACATTAGCATTTCTTCTTGCTTTTCTATCTAATAATTTTAATTCAGCAAATTTAGTAGAGCCATTCTCCTTACTTTCATAATTTTTTAATGTTTTTTCAACAAACTTTTTTTCTTTTAAATCCATAAATATCTCTCCTTTTTATTTAACAATCTTATTATATGGATTTAATATTAATTATTTTTTTCTAAAATGTTAAAGTTTTGTAAATTTAATAGATCTTACTAAATAATTTAATTTTCCTCTTTTTCGTAAAACTCTAAAATAATAGAAACTATTTCTTTATTTGTTTCTACTTCTTCTAATTTACCATTATATTTAAAAACAATATGAGGATGTTCCCCATCTTCTTTTAAATTTTCAAGTTCAACAACAATATATTCTCTATCTTTATATCTATATATGGACATTTCATCTTCAACTGCTTGATGGTAATCTTCATACGTTACATAATTAATTGTATTTTTTTCAAATTGATATTTACTTATTTTCATTTCCAATTTTCCTTCTTATTAAGTATATATTATTTCTTCTCAATTTTAATTTTCATTATAAATTAAAGTTTCAGGGTGTGAAAATATTAATTCAATTTTTTTATTTGAATTTAGCAACAAATTTAATAACGATTGCTCTTTAGTTCCTAATTTAGTTTCCATTAGAAGTTTTCTATATGGTTTAAAACCACATTTTTCTTGAACTCTTTTAGATTGAATATTAAAGTCATAATGTCCGCAAAGAAGAAAATCTAGGCCTATTTCATTAAATAAATAATTTATAACTGATTTTATAGCTTCTGTCATTATGCCTTTCCCCCAATAATCTTTTGATAAAACATAACCAAGTTCTCTCCCTTTATATTTATGAAATTCCGTTAAAGCTGACTCCATTCCGTATTCCTCAACTCCAATAGAACCTATTACTTTATTATTTTCTTTAAGAACAATAGCAAAAGTCTTATCATGATTAATAAAATTATTTAATATTTGTTGAGTTTCTTCTTTGTTGCTATGATGTTTCCATCCTGCCCTCTCACCAACACCCTCAACTTTAGCATATTCATAAAAATCGTCTAAATCAGTTATCTTAAAAGATCGCAGTATTAGTCTTTCTGTTTCAATTTTAATTCCATTTATTTTAAAATTTGCATTCATTTTTAAATCTCCTTATGTTCAATAATCTCTAATATAATTATCAATTTAAACTATATCATATTAATTATTATAAAATCAAATAATAGTACCTTTATGTTAATATTACTGGAAATAAATATAGACAGCTTTATCATAATACTAAAGATAAAGCTACAGATTATATCAATAATTTGTAAAATAACATTTTAAGGTATTATATTTATATAATTAAATAATAAAAGAGTGAAAATCCTTTTAAACTTAAAGAAAATTCACTCTTAATTTTTAAAATGGTGGAAACTATGAGGATCGAACTCATGACCTTCCGCACGTCAAGCGGATGCTCTCCCAGCTGAGCTAAATTTCCAAAGCATGATTATTATAAAAGATTTATAATTTTTTTTCAATGCTTTTTATAAAAAAGAGATAGTTTATACTCCAACAGTAACTGTTCTTATAACTAAGTATATTACATATAAAAAATACAATAAAAGCAAAAATATTCCTTCTTTTTTCCCGATTTTTCCTTTTAAAGCTAAAACAAAAACAATTAGAGTACTACCTAACATTACAAATAAATCTACAACAATTTGTTTTCCAGTAGTTAAAGGATTAACAACGCCAGCTATTCCTAAAACAAATACTATGTTAAAAATATTTGAACCTATTACATTGCCTAAAGCAATTTCATTTTCACCTTTTTTAGCAGCTACTACACTTGTTACAAGTTCAGGCAGTGATGTTCCAACAGCTACTATTGTTAATCCAACTAAAGATTCAGCAAGATCATGATTTAATTGTAAAGCATCAGAAATTGATAGTGCTATCCCCTTTGCACCAAATACTACAGCTTCACCACCAAAAACAATACCAATAATGCCGATAATTAATAATAAAATAGCTTTTAATGTTGACATTTCAACAATTTTTATATTTTCTTCTTGCTCTTGAGAATTATCCTTAGCATTATGCAATAAAAAAATTAAATATACTACACTAAAACATACTAAAATAACAGCTTCCCATCGTAGAATTGCATAATTATCCGTTAAAGTCCCAACTCCAAAGAAACAACCAAATATTACTAATAAACAAGTAACCATTAACATAAAAGGATATTCTTTTTTGCAAATACTTTTTTTAACAACAATTGGAGTAAATACAGCTGAAAACCCTAATACAATTAAGATATTACAAATATTAGAACCAACAACATTTCCGATAGCAACATTAGCATTACCACCATTAATAAGCGTTGAAATAGAATCCGATACCGATACAGCCAATTCTGGACAACTAGTTCCCATTGCTACAACTGTTAATCCAATAACTAATGGAGAAATATGCATTTTCTTAGCAATCGTGCTCGAAGCCTCAACAAAAATATCACAAAATTTCACTAAACAAAATATTCCAACCACGAGACCAATGATAAAAGCAAAGACTTGCAAAGGCAATGACCAACCATCTACAAAACTTAACAACATAATAACCCCCTTAAAATTAAAAGAGGCTAATGCTAATTTAGCACAAGCCTCGTTTTTTAATACTAAGCCTTTAAAAACATTATAATTATATATAACTTATTTTATTTTTACAACTTATATTTTTATGGTCTTTCTTTTCTACCAGCATAATAATCTAATTCATTTTTCATATTATCAGGAATTTCTTTTTCAACAGGAAAAACATATGAGTTGACTAATCTATCTGCGAATAAAGAAATAAAATCACAGGTATTATAATAATTTTCTTCTTCCAAATAATCTATAATATCTTTTCGAGAATGTATTTCCGCACCACCATTAGGAGCAAGTCTAGCAAATGATACACTAGGAACACCAGCATCAGCAAATGGAGTTGAGTCAGAAGAATAAACTCCTTGTTTTGAAGAAATTGCAAAACCTACTTCACAACCCAAATATTTAATATAATTTACTAAAGAGTTATTAGAAGTACAACAAGCAATATCATAGCCAATTGTTACACCAATCATATCAATATTAATACATAATTTATAGTCAGCTAATTCTTCCTTATGATTTTCAACATAGGCTTTTGATCCTAATAATCCCATTTCTTCAGAACCACACCAAACAAATTTTACAGTTCTACTAGGCTTATGTTCTTTAAAATATGATAATAATTGCATAATTGCAGTCGAGCCAGTAGCGTTATCATATGCTCCTTTTGAATAACTAACAGAATCATAATGAGCAGTAAATACAACTATTTCATTCTTTTTAGCTGTACCTTCAATTGTTGCTACAACATTATGAGAATCATTTTGTAATTCTTCTTCAACCATGATAACATGGGCTTTACTTGGCTTATTACGCAATATCATTTCAGCATCTTTCATTCTAATACAAACAGCTGGAATCTTACCATTTTCATAATGTCTTATTCGATACATATATGGATCCAAATCAACATTTTCTTTATCATCATAAAGATTTCCACAACATAAAATTAACGCTCCAGCCTTTTTTTCAACTAATTTTTTATAAAGTTTATAATTAACAAATTTAGAATGAATTAAGCATACTTTACCTTCAATATTTTTTATTTCTGCAGCTTCTAAACTATCAATATATACAAATTCTCCAATAAAACCCTCTTTAGAAGTTGATGAAGACATACCAACACCACAGCATTCAACACTAAAACAAGGATCAATAAACTTTAAACTAGTATTTTTAACACTATATCCATCAACTTTAAATGCTTCAATTTCAGCATTAACGCCTAATTTTTCACATTCTTTTTTAATAATTTCAGCCGCTTTTAATTCTTCTTTTGAGCCACCAGTCCTAACAAAACATATTTTTTTTAACAAATCGAAACTATGATAATTTTTCATTATGCTACCTCCAAACACGCTATTATTATACACTATATTTCTTTTTATTATCTATAATTCTTTAATAAATGATAATATTTAAATCAAGATTTTAAAATAAATTAAAAAGATATTCACTATAATAGAATATCTTAAAAATTATCTTCTAAATATGTATCTCCTTTAATTGCTTCATCACTGCTTAAGCCGTAATAATTTTGTTGTCTTAATATCTCATAAACAACAATTGCAACACAATTAGATAAGTTTAAACTTCTAGCATTAGGTTTCATTGGTAATCTAATGCAGTTATCTAAATTATTAGCTAATAAATCTCTAGGAATACCACTGCTTTCCTTGCCAAACATCACATAATAATCTTCGCATATATCACTAAAATCAAAACTATCACATGGCTTGTGACCATATCTAGTAATATAATAGATTTTTTTATTTCCGTGTATCTTCAAAAAATGATCATATGATTCATAGTATGTAACATGATCTAAATCAATATAATCCATTCCTGCTCTTCTTAAAGAATCATCATTTAATGTAAATGAAGTTGGACCTATTATATGAACATGAGCACCAGTTGCTGCACTAGTTCTTAATATATTACCAGTATTAGAAGGAATCTCTGGTTGGTATAATACTATATTAATCATCTCTATCTATCTCCTTTAATAATTCTTTTAGCTTTCTAATTGCATTACCTCTATGCGAAATTTCATTTTTTTCTTTGTTTGATAAACATGCTATTGAACAAGTATATCCATTAGGATAAAAAATAGGATCATAACCAAATCCCTCTTCCCCCTCAACATTTCCAATTTTTCCTTTAACTTCTCCTTCAATATAATATTCTTTTTTATTAGGAGTTACTAATGCAAGACCACAAATAAATCGTGCTTCTTTATTTTTTTTATCTTGTAAAAGTTTGAATATTTCCTTAAACCTTTCTTCATACGGAGTATCTTCTCCTAAAAATCTAGCAGAATAAATCCCTAATATATCAGGTAACGAAAATATTTCTAGACCTGAATCATCTGCCAATACATAGTCATCGTAATATTTTGCGATTTCTCTAGCTTTAATAAAAGCATTTTCTTTGTATGTTTTACCATTTTCAATAATCCTTATATTTTTATTTAAATCTTTCAATCCAATTACATTATACTCATTCCCAAGTATCGCTTGAATTTCTTTTATTTTGTGTGAATTATTAGATGCTAATATTAACTTTTTCATTAAAATCCATTCTCCTCATCTATATATTGACGCAAAACATCAAAATAAGTACATAATCTATTTAAGTATGTCGAATATAATGCTTCCATATTTAACTTATAAAATAATCTTTCGACTCTACTTGCTTTAAGAAAACAATCTCGAGCTAAGCATCCATCCTTACATGACAAAAAATTATTTTTTTTCTTTCCATTAAGTTTTTTATCATAACTATCGATTAATTCTTCCAAATATTTATGTGAACTTATTCGATACTCGCTTTCACTTTTATTACACTCCAATTCACTTACAATAAGTGCTATAGTTTCAATTATTTTTGATAACTCAAGTTTTATTTCATTTTTTTTAATTATTGTATTAGTAAGCATCAATAGATTAATTGAATTTATTAGATTTAGTAATTCGCCACGAAAATCTAATATAATATCACTTTTAAGAATCTCTTTATTATTTAAATAAGTGCTTCCAATATCTCCATTACCACTATATCTCTTCATAATATTGTCCCTCGCAAAAGAATAAATATGTATTTTATTTACAATAAAAATTATACAATTTTTCTTAATTTTTGTATATAATAATTGTTTTTTTAAAGAATAATCTTTAATATAAATTAAAATTAGAAAATAATAAAAAAAGAAAGGGCTGATTTATATGGATATCAAAAAAATGTTTGAATTATATACAGGTCTATATGCAGTTCAACTAACAACTTTTAGTAGTTCTTTTTCTCATACAAATTACCGTATTACCTCAAATTTAGCAGAAGATTATATAATGAGTGTTCCTTTGCCAAAAGTAGATTTTAAAGAATTATTTTTTAAAGAATATAATTATGTTAAATTAGCAATTCAAAGTAAATACGACATTAATATAGTTTTTTTTGATAGAGATTCTGGGATTAAAATCACAAAGTTCTATGGAGATGTTGTCTCACAAAAAGATATTGTAAGTAATTATATTTATTTTATCAAAGCATTAAAATCATTTCATTCTGCAAATTACTCAAATTCTAACATTGAAGAATTTTCACCCATTGATTTATATAATTATATAAGAAGCCGTGTAGATACAATTAATTTAGATAAAGAAATCGAAAATAATATAATTAAAAATGCACAGGAAGTCTATAATGCATGTCCTAAAATGGTCTTATGTCACAATAATTTATCTTTGCATAATATTATTAAAAATGATAATAATAAGTACTCTTTTATGGGAACTCAGCTTGTAAGCATAAGTGATCCTTTATATGATTTAGCTAATTTCTTTTTTAAAAGTAAAATAACCAATAAACCAATTATAGAGAAATTTTTAAAACGCTATTTTGGTAATTCATACGATGAATCATATTACGAAAAAACCAAAACTTATTTAGTTATGGCGCAATTAATATACGCTGTATGGAATTATTATCTATATTCTATTACCGAAGCTGATTATCAAAAGCAAAAAGCAGAAAAGTTATTTTCTCAATTAAAGGAAATAAAATTTGAATAGTTTAATAAAAGATAGTGAATTTTTCACTATCTTTTATTTTGTAAAAATACTATATTTTTTATAAACCACATTTTTTTTCATTATCAAATTGATAAAAGCAATGTCCCTTATATTGCCCAACAAAATCGCCATAAAACTTTTTTTGACATTTTTTTCTCTTACCTGGTGAATAGAAGAACAATGATCGAGTGGCAGGCCAACCTTGCCATGACTTTATAGTTTTTAGTGCTAAATTCTTTTGGGTTTTATTCGCTCCACTATTAAATAATTTTGAATTTTTGGAAGTAAATCCTCCTGGTTCTTGATAAACCATCTGAGTAATACTATGAATTTTTTTAAATAAATCACATTTTGCCACTACTCTATTTATTCCAACATTACCTACAAGTAACATTCCTTTTTTCCCTTCTCCTACTGCTTCTGCCTTCATAAGTCGAGCTAATAAATCTACTTCTTTGGTAGTATATTTACATCTTGAAGCCATAAAAAAACACCTCTATTTATTATATGCATTAAGAGGTGTTATGTTTTGTTATTTTCCAGCAGCTTCTTTAAATATTTTCAAACCTTTTGTTGTTAATGGATGCCCAAACATTTCTTTTAAAATTTTATACGGAATAGTTGCGATATCACTACCAGCACTAACAGCTTGTTCTATATGAGTAGTATGACGAATAGATGCTGCTATTGTCATTGTTTTAATATCATATAATCTAAATGCTTCTTTTATTTCATAAACTAGCTTTAAACCAGCTTCTTCATCTTCAAGATAATCATCTAATCTTCCCATAAATGGTGAAACATAAGTAGCTCCTGCCTTAGCAGCAAGTAAAGCTTGAGAAACAGTAAATATTAACGTTACATTTGTTTTAATTCCTTCTTTCGATAAAAGAGAAACAGCTTTAATTCCTTCCTCTGTCATTGGAATTTTAATAACAATATTTTTATGAAGACCAGCATACTTTCTAGCCTCTTTTACCATATCATCACATTTTCCATCTTCTACTTCTGCAGAAATAGGACCATCTATTAAAGTTACTATTTCACTAATAACTTGCATTAAATTTCTTCCTTCTTTAGCAATTAATGAAGGATTTGTTGTAACTCCTTCAATAACTCCCCACTTACTTGCTTCCTTTATTTCCTCAATATTGGCAGTATCAATAAACAACTTCATTTTTAATTTCCTCCTAAATAATTAATAACACTATAATTGCGATAATACATAGTAAATCTATAATTCCTACTATTAACAAACTAGCAAAATACAATGATTTAGGCTTTTTATTCATTTTTTCATATTTACTTAAAACCAAATCTTTCTTATTTTTAAACTTTTTATGAGTTAAAAGATAAATAATTAATGCCAAAATACAAATTATGCTTATTCCAATTGTGGCTATAATAAAATTAGTTTCACTGAACTTACTTAAAACACCTTTTAAGTAATTAACCGTTGCTATACCTACACCACCTAATAAGATAAACAATAAACTAATCAATATTGTTCTAATAAAATAATTTCTCTTAGTTTTTACATTATAAATCATATAATCCTTACTTCTTGGAAAATCATATTCAACCATATTTTCAATTCCAGAAACATAGCTAGCATATTTTTCATCATTAAATGTAACAATGATTTCATACAAAGGAACCATATATATTGTTGTTTGACAATCAACAATTTTAGTATCTTGTCGACAATCTAAGTATTCTGCTTCTTGATGATTTCCTAAAACATATTTTTTAGCTTGCGTTAGTCCTTGATTAAGAAAAGCTTGAATTACTTTTTCTTTAATAGTTTTATTAAGTGTTTTTTGTGATATAAATTTATCAACTAAATCCAAGTTATCAAAATCTTCATTTTTTGTTAAATATGTATTTAAATCTAAGTGTATAAATTTATTAGAAAATGGTCCCTTATACTCGCTACAACAAAAATTATAATCGCCTTCAAATCTTACCACTTCTTCTTTATGGATATCTTCTAAACTTTCTTCATCAACTCTAGTTTCATTATCTCCACATACTATATGAACAACTGCATTTCCATTTTCTAAATAAGAAACTCGATAATCATCATTTACCATACATTTAACAGAATAAATTGGGGCATACATTTTTTTTACATCAATTTTTGCAAGATTATTTTTTATTAATTCTTTAAAATCATCATTACAACAATCAAGACTTAAAAAATAATTTATAGCATTGTTTTTTATTTGTTCCTCATCATTATTTGCTTCAAGTACTACTATATTATCAATATTATTAAATTCGTTACTACATTCGCTATATTTTTTTATTCTCATTAAATTTTTCTCCCTTCCTTATTATTATTAGCAATAAATAAAGAAAAATGGCAAGCAAAATACTTTACCATTTTACTATAATCTATCTGCAAGTTCTTGAGGAAATCTATCTCTTGTACTTGGTGTTAATTCACCACGTTCAGCAAAAGATATTCTTCCTGTTTCTTCTGAAACAATAATTGTTAACGAATCAGTATGTTCACTAATTCCAATTGCTGCACGATGTCTAGCACCATATGCTCCAGTTAACCCTCTAGCAGTTGGAGTATAATAGACCGAAGCTGCAATGATTGTATTGCCTCTTATAACAACAGCTCCATCATGTAATCTAGTGCCATTATAAAATATTGTTAATAACATCTCTTTACGAATAGGACAGTCAACACGAACACTTTTATTAATATAAAAATCTAAACTATCATTTCTTTCAATTGTTATAATTGCCCCCGTATTAGACTCTGATAAAGCTAATACAGCTTCAACTAATTCATTATATAAATTAACTTCATTACCAGTAGTTAAACTAGTATTGCTTTCTTTTTTTCTTCTAGCATTCCTTGTGTAAAGTTTATAAAATTCTGATTGAAATAAAACACAATAACCAACAACAAAAGAAATAGCAGCAATATCTATAATTGAACTCATTAATTCTAAGTCAAAATACAAACTCGGGATTTTAAATAGTAAATAAATTAACATTATCATTATAAAGAATCTTTTTTTAACTGCTTTACTCACAAATACACAAAATATCATTAACAAAAAAACACTTATACCTAAATCTATATAATCCTTTATTTCTAGCGATAACCAAGACGAAAGATAAATCATCATAATCACACTCTTCTCTATTTTACGCTTATATTATTGCACAAATTTTTAAAAATTGATATATTTTTTATATAAAATATAAAAACATTTTAAAAAAGTTCCACATTTTTGATGGAACCTTTTAATATTTACTATTTTTTTAATGTCTCATATGCATGAATTCTATTCAATGAACGACTTAGAGCAAGTTCAGCCCTTTTAATATTAATCTTAGAACTAGTGTTTTCTAATCTTTGCTTAGCTCTATTGTAAGCATCATGTGCTCTATTTATATCAATATCTTCAACATATTCTACTGCAGGTGTTACAATTATGGTCTCTTTCTTTTTGACATAAATGATACCACCAGCAATAGTAACTCGCTTTTCTCCTTCACTAGTTCTTATCTTCATCTCACTTATTTCTAAAGGAGATACTAAAGGAATATGATTTTCTAATACACCTATATATCCATCAATTGTTTTTACATTTATTGTTTGAACATCTTTATCATAAAATATTCCATATGGTGAAGTAATTTTCAAATGAAAAGCCATATTCTAAAGCCTCCTTTATAATAATCGTTATTATCTATATTTTTCAGCAGCCTTAACTACATCTTCAATCGTACCAGCATATAAAAATGCTTGTTCAGGAATATCATCATATTTTCCTTCTACGATTGCTTTAAAACTTCTTACTGTGTCTTCTACTTTAACATATTGACCTGTTAATCCATTAAATGCTTCTGCAACATGTAAAGCTTGTGACAAGAAATTACGAATACGACGTGCTCTTCCAACAAGAATCTTATCTTCTTCAGAAAGCTCATCCATACCTAAAATAGCAATAATATCTTGTAATTCTTTAAATCTTTGTAAAATTCTTTGAACTTCTCGAGCAACAGCATAATGTTCTTCTCCAACAATTTTGGGATCTAACATTCTTGATGTTGATTCTAATGGATCAACAGCTGGATAAATGCCTAATGAAGCAATGCCTCTATCTAATACTGTTTTAGCATCAAGATGGGAGAATGTTGTTGAAGGTGCTGGATCAGTTAAGTCATCGGCAGGAACATAAATTGCTTGAACTGAAGTAATTGAGCCCTTTTTAGTTGAAGTAATTCTTTCTTGTAATTGTCCCATTTCGGTTGCAAGAGTTGGTTGATATCCAACAGCAGAAGGCATACGTCCTAGCAAAGCAGAAACTTCACTTCCGGCTTGAGAAAATCTAAAAATATTGTCAATAAACAATAGTACATCTTGATTTTGAATATCACGAAAATATTCTGCCATTGTTAAGCCGCTTAAAGCAACTCTCATTCTAGCACCTGGTGGTTCATTCATTTGACCAAACACCAATGCTGTTTTATTTAAAACGCCAGATTCTTTCATTTCATAATATAAATCATTACCTTCTCTTGTACGTTCTCCTACTCCGGCAAAAACTGAAATACCTCCATGACCAGTAGCAATATTATAAATTAATTCTTGAATTAAAACTGTTTTTCCTACTCCTGCTCCACCAAATAAGCCGATTTTTCCACCCCTTGCATAAGGACAAAGTAAATCGATTACCTTGATGCCGGTTTCAAGAATTTCTGATTGAGTGCTTTGTTCTGCATAGCTTGGTGCTAAACGATGAATCGGCATTCTTGGACTTTTTTCATCAAAATCCTTTTCATCAATTGGCTCACCAAGTACATTAAACATTCTTCCTAGTACTTTTTCACCAACAGGCACGGTAATAGCAGATCCTGTATTTATAGCTTTTAGTCCTCTAACTAGGCCTTCTGTAGGTCCCATAGCAATACAACGAACCACTTCATCTCCAATATGTTGAGCAACCTCTACAACTAATCTTGTTCCTCGATTATCAATTTCAATTGCATTATTAATTTCCGGCAAATTATCTTTTGAAAATAAAACATCTACAACCGGTCCAACAACTTGAACCACTTTTCCTTCCATAATTTTTTGATTATTCATTATGCACCCCTCCTTACGAAGCATTTGCTCCAGCAACAACCTCAGTAATCTCTTGGGTAATTGCACCTTGACGAGCTTTGTTATATTGTAATAGTAATTTTTCTCTAATCTCATCTGCATTATCAGTAGCATTTTCCATAGCTGTCCTACGAGATGCTTGTTCACTAACATGAGATTCTACTAATTTTCCAAATAATGTTGATTCAAAATAAAGAGGTAATAAATTATCTAAAACAATTTGTGAATTAGGTTCAAATTGAGTTTCAGCATAATCGGCACTCTTTGTTGGCTTTTTAAATTCATTAGGATTAATAGGCAATAAAGTAAGACATACTGGTAAAAAAGTTAGCGAATTAACAAACTGAGTATATATAAATTTAACTTGAGAAATATCATTATTCTCATACATTGTTCTTATAACTTGTGATAATTCTTTGCTAATCTCTTGTTCACGACCGGTAGTATCATCTTCATAAGACATAATTACATTATAGCCATTTTTAGTAAATAAATTTATTCCTTTTAAACCAATTACAACAACTTTATCTTTTTCTTTATTAATTATTTCTTTTGCACATTTAGCAACATTAGCATTATAACCACCACATAATCCTAAATTTGAAAAAACAACAACATATAGTTTTGAACCTTCTCGATTCATATCTGTATAAATGCTTGTTTTATCTTCAATGTTAGCTAAAATTTCTTGTGTCATTTTCAAAACATCATTTGTATAAACGGTTGTTTTATCTAATATATCTCTACATCTTTTTAATTTAGAAGTTGAGACAAGTTCCATAGCTTTAGTGATTTTTCTAGTTGATTCAACTGAGCGAATTCTTCTCTTAGTAGATATTATACCTAAAGACATAAATAATCACCTACACACCTAGACTTTGTACATAATCATCACTAAATAATTTATATGCCTCTTTCATTTTGCTCTCAAGTTCAGAAGAAATAACTTTTTTATCTCTGATTTCCGCAACTATTTCAGGATATGATTGATGCATTTTTTCTTTTAATCTTTTTAAGTAATCACTAATATTTTCAACTGGAACAAACTTAAAGAAACGATTTTTTACTGCAAATAATTCTAATACTTGATCTTCCATAGTTAATGAGACATATTGATCTTGCTTTAATGTTTCCATAACTCTCGCACCATGATCAAGCACACTTTTTGTAGCAGCATCCAAATCAGAACCAAATTGAGCAAATGATTGTAATTCATTATAATTTGCTAATTCAATTTTTAACGAACCAGCAACTTGCTTCATTGCTTTAACTTGAGCACTACTTCCAACACGTGATACTGATAATCCTGCATCTACAGCAGGACGTTGACCTGCATTAAATAAATCTGTTTGCAAAAAGATTTGACCATCTGTGATAGAAATAACATTAGTTGGAATATACGCACTAATATCTCCTGCTAATGTTTCAATAATTGGTAAAGCAGTTATTGAGCCCCCACCATGTGCTTCATTCATTCTTGCACTACGCTCTAATAAACGTGAATGCAAATAAAATACATCACCAGGATAAGCTTCTCTACCTGGCGCTCTTCTTAAAAGAAGTGACATTGTTCGATATGCTACTGCATGCTTTGATAAATCATCATAAACAATTAAAACATCTTTACCTTGATCCATCCATTCTTCAGCAATACTTACTCCTGCATAAGGAGCAATATATTGAAGTGGAGCAAATTCACTCGCCGTAGCACTTACAATAGTTGTATAATCAAGCGCACCAGCTATTCTTAATTTTTCAACAATTTGAGCAACAGTAGAATTCTTTTGACCAATAGCAACATAGACACAATATACACCTTTGCCTTTTTGATTAATAATTGTATCAATTGCAATCGCTGTTTTACCAGTTTGACGATCCCCAATAATTAGTTCTCGTTGTCCTCTTCCAATCGGAATCATTGAGTCAATTACTTTAATTCCTGTTTCCAAAGGAACTGATACCGATTTTCTTGACATTACTCCAGAAGCAACTCTTTCAACAGGACGATATTTATTACACTTTATTTCTCCCATACCATCAATTGGTTGACCTAAAGCATTTACAACTCTACCAAGTAAGGAATCTCCAACAGGAACTTCCATTACTCTTTTTGTTCTTTTAACTATATCTCCCTCTTTAATATCTTTGGCATCACCTAAAAGAACAGCACCAACATGTTCTTCTTCTAGATTAAGAACCAAGCCATAAACATTCGAAGGAAATTCTAGTAATTCACCCATCATGGCTTCTTCTAATCCATAAATTAGACAAACGCCATCTCCAATACTTACAATTGTGCCAACATCATTACTCTCTAATTCACAAGAATAATTTTTAATTTGTTCTTTAATTAACGCACTTATCTCACTTGGCTTTATATCCATTATGAGTTCCCGTCCTTTCTTTGAAGTAATTCGCTTTTTAATGTTTCCATTTTTCGTTGCAAAGAATTGTCAAAGACACTATCTCCAACTACAACTTTTATTCCTCCCATTAACGAAGAATCTATTTTATTAACTAATTCAACTTTTTTATTTAATTTTATTTGAATTGATTTTTCTATATCACATATTTGATCTTTTGATAACTGTTTTGTAGAATAAACAATACCTTCAAGCACTTTAAAATAATCATTGCAAAGTGAATTAAACTCTTCACATATTGATTCAATATTTCTTTCTCTTTTTTTATCTACTAATAAACACAAAAAATTAATAATATATGTATGTGCATTATCTTTTAAAAGCCTATTAAAAAATTCTTTTTTGGCAATGCAAGGTACACTTTGAGACAATATAAACATTCTTAATTCATCATTATCCCTATATATTTCTTTGATTTGTTTTATTTGTAACTGAAAAGTAGAAAGTAAATTTTCTTCCGATGCTAAATCAAACAAAGCTTTAGCATATCGTTTAGCTAGTTGATTCATTATTAATTCTTAACTTCTTTGATGAAATCTTCCACTAGACGAGTATTATCTTTTTCATCAATTTCCCTTTCAACAATTTTTTGTGCTGCAAGCAAAGCAACATCAACAATTTCACGATGAATATCATCCTTTGCTTCAAGTTTTTGCTTTTCAATATCACGAAGTGCTTTTTCTTTTTTAATTTTAACTTCTTCCTCAGCTTTTAATAAAATGCTTTTACGAACCTCAAGTGCTTGATTTTCTGCTTCTTCTTTAATTTTACGAGCTTCAATTTTCATTTCTTTAATTCGCTTATTAGCCAAATCATTATTGGTTTGTGCCTCTAATTTCAATGTTTCTGCTTCTTTCAAAGTATTTTCTAAATAATCTTTTCTTTTATCAATAAACTCTTTAATTGGTTTCCAGAAAAATTTAAATACTATAAAAAACATAACAAAAGTTGCTAATAATTGTGTTATTAATGATGAAAGATTAGGGAAAATTTTAGCACTTATATCACCTAATAGGTCTTTAAAATCCGCCAAAAATAGTAAATTCATGGCAAATCCTCCTTTCTTCTACAAAACAAAATCAAATACTATAATTTCTTATTATAAAGCAATTAAGAATAACAATAGGATAGAAATTAATAATCCATAAATACCTGTTGTTTCTGTTAAAGCAATACCTAAAATCATATTAGAACGAATAAGTCCTGCTGCTTCTGGATTTTTACCAATTGCTTCAACTGCTGCTGCAGCAACATTACCTTCACCAATTCCTTGTGAAAAACCTGTAAATACAGCTAGAGCTGCGGCAAGACAAGCCATACCTCTCATAATGTATTCACCATTGTTACTTGCTGTTTCTGCTAAAAATACTAATAAATTCATAATAATATCCTCCTCTTAAATTTCTATGAATTTTTTAAACTATTCTTCATCTGGCATTTCTTGTGCAACAAATAAAGCCGTAAGCATCATAAATACCAATGTTTGTATAAACGCTCCAAACACATCAAAGTATGCATGAAATAATGGAGCCACCAAAGGACCTATATAGTTAAATTCACCAATAAATGGAACATTGGCGAATCCTAATAAGCCCGAAATACCAATAGACATATTACCTGTTACCCAATAAATAAGGGTCATAATGATTGAACCTGCTAATGCATTTCCAAACAGCCTAAACGATAAGGAAATAACGGTTGAAGGAAATGTCATAATATTTATTGGTAAGAAAATTGAAAATGGCTCTACAAATCTATGTGCCCAACTTTTCACACCATTATATCTAATTGCAGTAAAATGAATCATTACAAATGTTCCTAAAGCCAAACATAATGGAACCCCCCAATAAGCAATTGGTGATGGAAGCCCAATTAGTCCGCTTATCATACACATTGGTAAATACATTGCAACAACACATAAATAAGGAGCAAAATATACTAATTTCTTACCCATGTTATTTTTGACAAAATTTGTTATACCATCAACAATTGTATATCCTAGTAATACTATCGTAGATGGTCTTTTAAAAGGATCTGCTTTTTTTACTTTATGCCCAACAACTATGGCAAATACACAAATAATTGTCATAATAATTAAAGAAGCATAAATTTCCGCAGGCAAATTTTCTAAATAATGAAAAATTGCATCCTTAAACGACAACACGAACCAACCACACCTCCTACATTCTTTTACTAGTAAACGCATCTATATAGACACATATTTTAACTATAATAATTCCAACAAATACACCTAAAACATTAAAGACCATCGGAATAAATACACCAATCAATAATGCCACTGCATATATTAAATATCTTAATGCTAAATTTCCTTTTAAGCTTTTATTTAGATATTTATAATCTATTAAATCAATATCTTTTAAACTAAATACCAAAATTACCATTGCCAAAACACCAGCAATACATCCAAGAATTAAACCTAAAGAAACATTTAATGAAAAAATAAAATAACTAATTATTGCTAGTATAAAATTAAAACATATTGACAAGATACTAACTTTTTTTAGATTCATTTTTATTTTGTCCCAAACAAACGATCTCCAGCATCTCCAAGTCCTGGGATAATATAAGCATTTTCATTTAATTTTTCATCTTTACTTGCTAAATAAATATCTACATCAGGATGAGCCTTAGTAACAGCATTAATTCCTTCATCAACGCCTACTAAACAAATCATTTTTATTGTTTTAGCACCCTTTTCTTTCATAATATCAATTGCTTTAACTGCTGATCCTCCCGTTGCCAACATTGGATCTAAAATAAATACAACTGCATTATCAAGTCTAGGTACTTTTACATAATATTCACATGGCATATGCGTTTCTTCATCACGATATAATCCAATATGTCCTATTTTAGCAGTAGGAATTAAATTTTTAATTCCATCTACCATTCCTAATCCTGCTCTTAAAATAGGAATAAGAACAATATTACAAGCTAATTCCTTGCCAACACAATTAACTAATGGTGTTTTAATATTAACATCTTTTGTTGGTAAATCCCTTGTAATTTCAAATGCCATTAATCCTGCAATTTCATCAAGATTTTGTCTAAAATCTTTAGTACCTGTATCAACTTTTCTCATCTGAGTTAATTTATGTTTGATTAATGGATGATCAATAATTGTTACCATAATTAAATCCCCCTTTTTTTATCACTATATATTTTAACTTATTTTCTCTATTTTTTTAATCGTTTTTAATTATTTTTTAAAATTTTATTTATAAATTTATTTTACTTCAACAAATTTAATCATTTTATTTAATTAAACGTTAACCGGAAAATCACTTAACAGACTAATTACATCTTGCTTAATTTCTTCCAACAATTTTAAATTATCTTTATTTTTTAGAGCAAGTGCAATCCATTTACCCACTAATCTAAATTCATTTTCTTTAAATCCTCTAGTAGTCATCGCAGCACTTCCAAGTCTTAAACCTGAACAATATGCTGGTTTTTGAGGATCAAAAGGAATTGAATTTTTATTGCAAGTAATATTAATACTATCTAATAATTTTTCCGCTTCTTTACCATTTAATCCTATTACACCTCGTAAATCAACTAAGCATAAATGATTATCACTTCCGCCAGAAACAATTCTAAATCCTTCAGTTTCTAAAGATTCACATAATGCCTTCATATTTTTTACTACTTGATTTGCATAATCAACAAAATTATTTTGTGAGGCTTCATATAAACAAACTGCTTTGGCGGCAATAATATGTTCTAAAGGTCCACCTTGTATACCAGGAAATACTCTTCTATCTAAATCCTTAGCAAACTTTTCTTTGCATAAAATAAGCCCACCTCTAGGGCCTCTTAAAGTTTTATGAGTAGTAGTTGTAACAAAATCAGCATATGGAACAGGGGAAGGATGAACTTTTGCAGCGACAAGTCCTGCTATATGTGCCATATCCACCATCAGTAAAGCACCAACTTCATCAGCAATCTCTCTAAATTTTTTAAAATCAATTATTCGAGAATATGCACTAGCCCCCGCAACAATTAACTTTGGTTTTACTTCATGTGCTAATCTTCTTACCTCATCATAATCTATCATTTCACTATTTTCATCAACACCATATCCAACAAATTTATAGTTTATACCAGAAAAATTTAATGGATGTCCATGGCTTAAATGTCCACCAGCACTTAAATCCATACCTAAAACTGTATCTCCGTGTTCAAGAACAGTAGCATAAACTCCCATATTAGCTTGTGTGCCAGAATGAGGTTGAACATTAGCGTGTTCTGCTCCAAATAACTTCTTGGCTCTTTCGATTGCTAATGATTCAACAACATCAACGCAATGACAACCACCATAATATCTTTTACCAGGATAGCCTTCAGCATATTTATTTGTCAAAATACTACCTGCTGCCATCAAAACATCACTTGAAACAAAATTTTCACTAGCAATAAGTTCAATATGATTACTTTGTCTTTCATATTCAGACTTTATAGCAAACTCAATTTCTTTATCTAACATAAATTATCCCCTTTTCTTATCATATTCATCAATTATACTTACTCTTCTCGTATGTCTTTCACCTTCAAATTCAGTATTTAACCATGTATCAACAATTTCAATTGCTTCATTCGCTTCTAAGTGCAAGCCCGGCAAAGATAAAACATTAGCATTATTGTGCTTCCTGCACATTTCTGCAATTTTAGTTTTCCAACACAAAGCGCAACGAACTCCTTTAACTTTATTTGCAGCAATAGAAATACCAACGCCAGTCGAACAAACAACAATACCTAGACTTCCTTTATCATTAACAACAGCTTCTCCAACTTTAATTCCAAATAAAGGATAATCACACGAATTTTTTGAGTTAGTCCCTAAGTCCTCTATCTCATATCCTTTACTTAATAAATACTTTTTTATAGTTTCCTTTAGTTCAAAACCACCATGATCACTACCTAAATATATTTTCATAAAACATTTAATCCTCCAATATTTTTTTAATATCCTCTAACTTTATCTTTCCCTCACGAATTATTTTTATTTCTTCGCTACTCATATCAACTATAGTAGAAGCAACATTTAAAACGCTGCATCCTTCAACAATATATTCTATTTCATTTTTAAATATCTCATAGCAATCCACGCTATTTAATGCAGCGTTTTCGCCAGATTTATTAGCACTAGTTAATAAAATCGGTTTATTAAAATCATTTAATATTTTCAATACAACATCATCATCGGGAACTCGAATAGCAATTGTATCTTTTCTCGCCGTAATAAAAGAAGGAATGCTTTCTTTCTTTTTAAGTATAATAGTTAATGGTCCTGGCAGGAAATTAGAAGCAACCTTATATATTCGTTCATCCACACAAGCATATTTTTCTATTTCATTAATATTTTTTACAACAAAAGGAAACGCTTTATTTAATGGTCTATTTTTTACATTAATCAATTTTTCATAAGCTTCAAAATTAAAAGCATCTACAGCAAGTCCCATTACTGTTTCAGTAGGAAAAGCAACTACTTTGCCTTCGTCTAAAGCTTTAACAATTTTAGAATATTCACTTTTATCAATTATTTGAGTTTTCATAAATAAAAGCACAACCTCTCTAATCAACAAAATATATTTTAACACAACTTATAAAATATAAAAACATTTTTATAAATAAAAATATGTCTAGACGGATTTATCTACTTTAATTTTTTTCTTAATAATTATACATATCACATAACAAAAGAGTTAGACAATTTTTTATGTCTAACTCCTATTTTTTTCATCTAAATTTTGAACACCATATTTAAATAATATTCTATTTTACTGACTTAATCATTAAATCACACATCAATTTAGAAAATTCAACTGGATCTTTAATAGGTAATCCTTCAATTAACAAGGCTTGACTATATAATAATGATGCATATTTTTCTAATTCATCAGGTGATTTATCATAAATATTTTCAATAGCTTTAAATAAATCGTGACGAGGATTAATTTCTAATATTTTTGTAGCTTTTGCATCTTGATTTAAAGGAGATTGAGATAGTACTTTTTCCATTTCAATTGAAATGCCCTCACTACTTACAAGACATACTGGAGAATCTTTTAAGCGTTTAGATAATACAACATCACTTACTTCACCATGTAATACTTCTTTAATTTTTTCAAGTAAAGGCTTTTTAGTTTCTTTTAATAAATCAAGTTCTTGTTTTTCTTCATTAGATAATAAGTCTAAATCTCCTTGTGAAATTGATTTAAATTTCTTTCCATCATATTCTTGTAGAACATTTAAGACAAATTCATCAATATCATCACTAAGAATCAAAACATCATAACCTTGTTGCTTTACCATATCCATTTGTGGCATAGCCATAACACTTGCTTTTGTTTTACCTGCAGCATAATAAATGAATTCTTGTCCATCTATCATTTCTTCAACATATTTCTTTAAGGTAATTTGATCATCATGGTTAATACTCTTATAAATTATTAAATCTTTTAATAAATCCTTTTTTGCTCCATATCCATCATAAATTCCCCATTTAAGGTTAACACCAAATTGTTCAAAGAAATTTACATACTTATCATAATCATTGTCTCTAATTTTTTCTAACTCACCTAAAATTTTCTTTTCAAGATTTTTAGCAATCATTTGTAATTGACGATTTTGTTGTAAAATTTCTCTACTTATATTTAAAGATAAATCACTTGAATCAACCAATCCTTTAACAAACCTTAAATAGTCAGGAATTAAATCTTTGCATTTATCCATTATAAATACGCCTTTGCTATATAATTGTAATCCTTTTTCATATTTATCACTATACAAATCATAAGGAGCTTTATTAGGTATATATACTATTGCATTATATGATATCAAACCTTCTATGTTTAGAAATAACGAAGTAAATGGTTCTTCAAAACCATAAAATTTTTCACGATAAAATTGATTCAATTGTTCTTTTGTTACTTCGCTCTTATTTTTCTTCCACAAAGGAATCATTGAGTTTAAAGTTTCTTCTTTTACTTCTTCTTCATATTCACCTTCAATTGCTTTTCCTTCAGCATCTAATTTAGGCTTACTTGTAGTAACCATCATAGTAATTGGATATCTAATATAATCACTATATTTCTTAACAAGATGACGGATCTCATATTCCTCCAAGAAAATATCATAACTATCTTCATCAGCAATATAATCTTCATCTTTTTCTTTTTCTAAATCAATTGCAGGGTCTTTTCTCAAAAACAAGGTTATTTTACTTCCAACATTTTCCTTTGCGATTTCTTCAATTTCATATGTATCTGTTCCAGCGGAAGTAAATCTATATGCTTTATCACTATATGGCGATTTTGTTTCAACAACCACCTTATCCGCTACAATAAATGAACTATAAAAACCAACACCAAATTGACCGATAATATCTATTTCATCTTTAGATTCCTTATTATCTTCAATTTTCTTTAAAAACTCTTTAGAACCACTTCTAGCTATTGTTCCTAAATTTTCATTTAGTTCCTCATATGTCATACCAATACCATTGTCTTCGATAGTAATGCTACGATTTTCTTTATCCAATGATATGTAAATCTTATAATCATTTCTCTTTTCTATTTTTTCATCATTTAAAGATAAGAAATGATATTTATCAATTGCATCACTGGCATTTGAAATCAACTCTCTTAAAAATATTTCTTTATTTGTATAAATAGAATTAATCATTAAATCTAATAATTTTTTTGACTCTGTTTTAAATTTTTTTACATCAGCCATATTTGTATCACTCCTTTTTTTTGACAAGTATAATTATATAATTCTTTTTTAGCACTGTCAACATTTGAGTGCTAAAAATTAAAAATTTTAATTCCTTATCTATAAAAATGTCGAATAATGCCAAAATAACATCTTATGTATCATTTATTTCATCTTCATTAAGTAGTTCATTTGGAACAATTAACTTATATGATTTGGCACACATTATATCATTATATGAATACAAAGAACTTGTGTTTAGTAATAGTAGTATTTTAAGTCTTTCTATCAAAAACAACGGGTTAGATATAATTACTATTACAAATGATAAAAAATATCAATTTTTTAATTCGCCATATAAATTGTTATGTTTTATTGATTCTTTAAAATGGAGGATATACAAGGATAATTTTGATCAATTTTATGAAAATTATATTATTATTGAAACCAATAGGAATTTGATAAAAGATGATAATGGAGTGTTAGCTAAAAATGAAACAGATAATTTTTATTATTTATATAAGTTTAATTTAGAAAACAATGTTGTTTTTTTAGAAAATTATGATGGTAAGATAATTTTATATGCTGAATTTGAAAAGGTAGAATTAGTTGATATTTTGAGTAAATTTGCTATTTTTATAGAATGAGGATAACACTTGAAAAAAATATGCATATTAATGAGGAGGATATAAATGAAAAGAATATTTAGTTTTATTTTTCAATATTAGTAATAATGTTTTTTACATTGAATGGAAAAGCAATAGAGGTTAAAGCTGCTGAATTAGATAATCCAACTTTAAATTATCAATCGTCTAATGTTGAATTGTTAGATGATGAGTTAACTGACTATCTTGCTTTATATGAAGATGAATTAATATTATGTGAAGAAAATATTTATAGTTTTAACTTATTTGATGTATCATCTCAGTATGAAGTAAATAATAATACTAGAACAGTAAGTGAAAGAAAAAATTGTTTTTTTCCGGTATATTATAATCCTTTTACTGGAGAATATATAGGTTTTTATTTGTATTATTATGAAGATGAAATTTTTACACCTAATGGCTTTTCAATTGATACAATAAGACATGATAGTGAAATACCGGACGAGTATATCGAAATTTTTGATGAACAAATTGATTCAAGTTTAATGAATGTTGAAAAAATTCAATCTGCATCTGCATATTATAATTGTCATTCATATGCTTGGTACAATCAAAACAGGACTAGCAATAAAATGTGGATAGACTATCCAGATCAATATTATGATACGTTAGATCAATCATATATTAGGGTTTATGATCCTCAAGAGAATGATATTATTTGTTATTATGATATGAATTTAGAAGAAGGAAAAAGAAATTTGCATTCTGGAATTATCACAGAAGTGTTAGAAGTAGAGCCGGATAGTAGCGTATATGGTACAAACAAATATATTGTAGAATCAAAATGGGGATATAATGGATTCTTTTCACATGCGGGTAATCAATGTCCGTATATGCCTAACTTCGATGGAACTACAACAGAGGTAAGATATTATAGACCAAGGTCAAATGATTCATATAATTTGTCAGGAACAATGAGCGAGTTAAATATCTTAAGAACAATAAATGGTAATGGAACTATAACTGATAAATATGGTATGTATGAACTGAATGTTAGTGATACTAACAATTATTTAATTACAATTCAATCTAACTATGCATTAGATAATAGGATGATCTTGCAAGCCAAGGGACAAATAACAATTAGATAAACTGTTGCTGGATTTGTTGGAGCTCCTTTATCTGGAATTTTAGGATATGTTGATAGAGTATATCGTTTAAATAAATTAGGATTAAGTCCGGCAGATTCATTCCGCTATGCATTTTAATTAAAAAATAAAGAGAAATGATAATGAAAACTTTTTTATCTAATAGTTTAACTGCTATTATTCTTAAATGTCTATTTTTCATTATAATATTACTTGTTATTATTCTTTCAGTAATAAACTCTATTCATTGGTCTATTATATCGATTATCATAATCGGTTTTATCACAAGCTTTATAATCTTATTTAATTCAATGTTCGGTTTTTTAAAATAAGTGAAAATACAATTTATGTACCTAACGATTTAACTTTTAAAAACTTAAGGATACAGCATAAAGAAACAATAAACCTTGATGACATTAATGGAATCGAATTTTTAGAAGAAGAATGCACAAGTAATGGTAATAAGATTTCTTAAAGATACACAGGAATACCTTCATATCTAAAACTGATTATGAAAGATGATTCGATTAAAAAAATTTATTTAGGAAAGTATTCTTATAAGATGTGGATTAAGTTAGAAAAGTTAATCATTAACTATCGTGACATCATTATTTTAAAAGATGCAAAATCGTTTATAAAATAAAAAAAACAGGCGTATTATAAAAAGCAAACACAAATTTGCAAATTACTTTCACAAGCAAAGCTATGCTGGTTTACTCTAATAAGTAAATTTACCTTTTAATTTTCATCACAAATTTAAGATGAAAATTAATATATTGCTTTTACATTGAATTGTATTTTTAATGCATGTATTGTCGAACATAATGTGTTTAGGAATGATAAATCATTAGAAAAATCATTAAAATTTATATATTTTCATCACTTATAACATTTAAAAGATTCCCTAAATTTTAGTTAAACTTAGGGAATCTTTTAAAATCAAATAATTTAATATGTTCTATTTTCAATTTCAGATAATACTTTTAAAATCGATTTATCCACAATTCTATCATTTTCAACATAAGGAGTTAAAAAAGATCCTCCTACCTTTGAAACTTTATAATGATTTAATATTTCATAAATTGCTAATGAATTAACATTTAAGCCAATCACTTCTTGATTATAAGAAGCTGCAACTTTTGTATACACATCAATTAATGATTCATTAGTATGTTGATCAAGTGATTGTTCAATTAATTGACCAGAAAGTAAAACTACATTTGTTTTCGAATAAATTTTATCGTTTAAATAAATGGTTGTTAAAGTATTATAGGTAATTCCAAATTTAATATTAGCATTTTCTTTAAAACTTGCCAATTTTTTTTCAATTGTAATCAAATCCGTGTTTTGCATAGTAATGTTTGAAAATTCTACACAAAAGTAAAAATTTAATTGACTATATTTTTCATTGGATTGATAGGCCTCCATGATACTTTTTAAGTTTTCAAAATCAAATGAAAAATAAAATAATTTATTACTTACATCCGTTATTTTTAACATTTGTTCAAATACCTGCGTATAAAAACGGAAGCGAAAAGAACGTTGTTTGATCAAATTCATAAATTCTGTTAAATCCATATTCAAAGAATGTGGAAGTGTAATGGAAACATAATATCCACTCACAAATTTACTTTTTGTTTTAATAATGGGAACAAGATTTAAAGAAAATAAATTTTGAGTAACCACTTTTTCTACTGCCAATAATTTGTTATTTAAAACAGTATGCACATTTTGTAAATTTTCATCAAAAAGTTGCATACGTTCAACAAAACGACCTTTATTCATTAAAACATTGGCAGCCGTTTCTGCTTCTAAAGTTTTATCTATAGAGATTCTTTCATCCTTATGAATACGAGTATAACCCGCCACTAAATTGATAGTATAACTAAAACGATTTTGAATAATATTATATACTCCAGAATTCAATAGTAATAACTTCTTGATA
>CAZYEI010000006.1:0-51940 GCA_964646425.1 uncultured Eubacteriales bacterium
CTTTTATATATTTCATGATAATAACCTCAATATAGTTTTCATAAAACTTTTGACTATTTCATTATTATATCTCATATTTAAAATTTTAGCAACTTAATTGTTTAATTTTTTTGCTAAAAATATAGTTATATTTACACTTATCGCTTAAAAATTAAGTTTAATTTGCTAGACATCTAAACATTCCCATCCCTTTTATTCCCACTAGATAATACTTCATAAAAAAATCACCATTACATTAGCTAAAAATGGTGATTAATATATTTATTTTTATGGAGATTCAATTTATTATTTGTAAAGTCCGAGAAAAACAACTTCTAAATTAATGTAGTCCTTTATAGTTACTAAAAACAAATTTGGAATAATGACGAATCATTAATTTCTTATCCCCAATAAATAGAACCGAATCCCACATCATCTTGGTCAATTGATATACCATCATCTGGTATTTCTTTGATAGATGATGAACTAATTGTACCACTACAAGTAGATTGGACCGTGGTACTTATATTAGAATTAGATTCTTTGGTACTATTAGTTATTTTTTCAGAAGTTGAAGAATATGTGCTAGATTGACTAATTGTATTTAACGATGACTGATGATTTGAATTTGAAGTCTTAACATTATTGCAAGATACTAATAAAAGTATTATTAAAAAAAAGCTTATTTTTTTCATATTACTCCTCCATTTTCAAAAATTTACATTTTCCAAAATCAATACAAATTTTGTGTTTTGATTGGGCAAAAATTGATATACTTTCATCTGCTATAGTGCTTATATAGCCATCTAATAATTTATGTTTTAGATAAATAACGTTATATGGCTTAAATTTATCTTCATTAATCGCTCTAACATCAAATGTATACCTTCCTTTTCCTATGCTTATTGCTTCACTAGGCACAATTAATTTATACTTTCCGTCTTTTAAATTAGAGTTATTAATCTTAATATTTTTATCTAATACCTTAAAACTAACATTATTGTTATTTGACACTACATTAATATCAAATTCAGTATCTAATAAAGGATACTTTGCTGAAATTCTTTCTTCCCCATTAAAGAAGCATACATCATCAAATGAAAGATAAGTTTTAATTTCATCACCTACATGATAAATAACATTTTTATCTACAACAACTGCAATAATATCATTAGAATATGACACATATCCGTATAGAATATTAGCATTTGACGTTTCTTCAATAAAGTCAATTTTAATATTAAGTTCTAATGAATTATCTATTTTTTCCATTTTTAAAGCGCTTGGTTTAAATGAAAATTTAATTTTACTATCTATTCTTTTTTCTGGTACTATAGACATTAAATTATCATTTGGTAAACTAATTTGATAAAATTCATTAAATTTAACATCTGCTTGTTTATCTTTGATAACTAAGGAAGCATTTAATTTATTATATGTAGGCAAATCAATAATTCTTTCTTCGCTTTCTTTATCAAATAAATGAATTCTCTTATTATCAATATAAATATCAATTTTATCTCCTACCCTAACATTAATACGAGGATTTAATGCTACTACAATATCTTTTCCAACACCATCCAATTTACCATATACAATTGTTTGTGTTCCTAAAAGTTCTACTACCTCAACATGTAATTTATAAATATTTTCAACAGTTTGATTATCTGAAACCTCATGAATATCTTCAGGTCTAACGCCAAATAAGATATTACTATTAAGGTATTTTTCACTTCGCAATTGTTTTATTTTGTTATTAGGGATATTAACCTTATATTTTCCTTCGATTAATGCATAAACCTTATTTCCTTCTTCGATAAGTTTGGCATCAAAAATATTCATTTGCGGCGATCCTAAAAATGTTGCAACAAAAACGTTATTTGGAAAATCATATAGATTTTTGGGCGTATCAACTTGTTGAATTACTCCCAACTTCATTACAACAATTTTTGTTCCCATTGTCATAGCTTCGGTTTGATCATGTGTTACATATACAAAAGTTGTTTTCAATTTAGCATGTAACTTTGTAATTTCACTTCTCATTTGAACTCGCAATTTAGCATCCAAATTAGATAATGGTTCATCCAACAAGAACACCTTTGGTTCTCGCACAATTGAACGTCCTAAAGCTACTCTTTGTCTTTGACCACCAGATAATTGTTTTGGCTTTCTTGTTAATAAGTCTTCAATGCCTAGAATTTTGGCAGCATTTTTTATTTTTTCATCAATTTCTTCTTTTGGCGTATTTATTTGTCGCAAGCCAAATGCCATATTATCATAAACACTCATATGAGGATACAATGCATAATTTTGAAACACCATTGTAATATCTCTATTTTTCGGTTCTACATCATTAATTAATTTACCATCAATAAATAATTCGCCTGATGTAATTTTTTCAAGACCAGCTATCATTCTAAGTGTTGTTGATTTACCACAACCTGATGGCCCAACTAATACTACAAATTCTTTATCATTAATTTCAAGGTTAAAGTCATTAACTGCTTTTACCCCTCCATCATATACTTTATATATATGTCTTAAAGATATATCTGCCATAATTTCTCCTATCTTCGTAAACCTTTATTTACGAAATCTTTTTTCTTATATGAATGAATATATTTATCAAATATTGAATTTAAAAATAATAAAACAATTATTACTGAATACGACAACAAAATAAACATAATTAAACAAATTAAGAATAGTTTAACTCCTAATAACTGGGCTAGATTCATAATAATAAAAGGCAATAATGCTAAAAAGCTAATAATTAAATTTTTAGGGAATAAAATTATCGAAAATAAAAAGCTATTCTTAATAAGTTTTTTATTTATTAAAGTATATATATTATTTTGGACCATACTATATAGATACATAAATATTCCAACTAATAAAACGAAAAAAATAATAACTAAATTAAATATTTCGATAAATGATGGTAATGACACAGATTGAAAAAAATAAAAATTTATGATCATAAATAAGTTAGGAATACTAACAAACAAACTATATCCAATATTACGCTTCCAATTTTCTTTAATTGAATGAAAGAATTGATACTTAAATATTGTCACTTCATCATATATTAATTTTTGAATTATTCCTATTGCGCCACTTAAACCAATAGTCGCAATTATAAACAACGGTATTTGAACTAAACCAAATATTGCTTTTAGAATTAATTTTTGTGTTGGAATTAATGTTGGATCAATTTCTTTTAATATTTCTTCTGCACTTAAAATATATGCATTAAAAGAAAAATCCCAAAGCAATAAAGGAATAAAAAACAAAAATGTCAATAAACTTACTTTTACTAATTCCCAAAAATTATTTTTAAATAAAAATATAAATAGTTCTCTTCTGTTTTTTGGTAACGAATTATTTGTAAAATCCTTTTTAGGATTTTCTCCATTAATTAAATTATAAAGCCCCATAGTATTTCTCAATTTCTTCTTTTGTCGGGAATGCATCAACTGCTCCATATGCAGTAGTAGTAAGTGCACCACAAATATTTGCAAATGTCATAATTTTCATCAAAATATCCCCATTAAATCTATTAATTCCTTTTTCATCAATTTGCTTAAGTATTGCAGCATAAAATGCATCTCCTGCACCTGTTGTATCAATAGGTGTAACATTAATTGAACTGGCAGTTATAATTCTACTATTATAAAAACAAATACTGCCCTTACTTGATAAAGTTACAAACACTAATTGATTATTATCAAAACAATTAACAGCTTCTTCTAATGTTTTTTTACCAGAAATCATGTACAATTCTTCTTCCGAAAACTTCAAAATATCAGCACTTTTTATTCCTAATCTTATATGCGCTATTGCTTCTTGATTATTTTCAAAAAGATCTTTACGATAATTTATATCGAATGAAACTATTTTTTTATGCGATTTGGCTTTATTAAGAATTTTCATAAAGCAATCACGGCCTTCTTTTTCTGATAACATCAATGAACCAATATGAATAATTTTGGCTTTATTAAAATATTTATCATTAATTAAATCACTATCAATTAAATAATCAGCACATTGCTTTCTTAAAAAAGAAAAGCTTCTTTCACCATTTTCTGCAATCGATACTAATGCTATTGTTGTATTATGTTCTTTATCTTTTTGAAGACTTAAATAATCAAAATTAAATTCTTTAGCTTTATTATGCAAAAAATCCCCAATTAAATCTTCACCGATTCTTCCAACAAACCCTACTTTTCCGCCAAGTTTCTTGATATTACAAGCCAAATTAAATGGCGCACCACCAATAAAATTTTCATATGTAACTTTTTCATTCTTTCTTGTGCCAATCATATCAACAAGAATTTCTCCTATACTTATAATCATATTTATCTCCTAATTAAATTGTTTCGCCCTCAATAAACTTCGTAGGAATTATCACAACTTCTTCTGTTTTTTCACTATTTATTTTCTTTATCAATTGTTCTACTATTGCTTCAGCCATTTTTTCCAAATCTTGCTTACAACTTGAAATAATAGGATGGGCAATCCAATTATTTAACATTCCATCATAGCCAATAATTTTTATTTCTTCAGGAACCTTAATTCCTTTTGAAGTAATGATATTATAACAGGTCATTGCAATAACATCACTTGAAGCAAATATTGCATCAATATTTTTATTTTCTTCAAGCATTTTAACAACTAATTCTTTTTCGTCACCGTGTTCAATATTTTCATAATAACTAATTGCTCTTAAATTATGATTATTCATTACATCATCATAGGCTTGTTTTCTTTGTAAAATTTCTGAAGTAACCCCCGGTCTTCCACCGATAAAAACTATATTTCGACATTTTTTATTAATTAATAATTCAATTGCACGATAAGTTGCCTCATAATTATCGCTTGTAATACATGGAACAAGATTATCAACACGTCTATCCACTGTTACAATTGGTAAATTTGTATTAATTTTATTATGAGAATAATGTGTTAGAAAAATAATTCCATCTACTTGTCGCCTTTTTAACATTTGAATTACTTCTGTTTCTCTTTCAATATGATATTGTGAAGAAACAATAATAATTTTATAACCATTTTTTGATAAATAATTTTCAATATATTCTACTATTGTACAGAAAAAGGGGTGAGCAAGAGTAGGAATAAAGACTGCAATCATTTTCGAACTATTATTTTTTAAATTTCTCGCAGTTTGATTAGGAACAAAATTTAATTCTTCAATTGCTTTAAAAATCTTTATTTTATTTTCTTTTGATACATATCCTGTATTGTTTATTGCTCTAGATACTGTTGCAACACCTACTCCAGCAACCTTAGCAACATCCTTTATTCCTACCATATTTTACACCTCTTTTATTTATTTTAATAATTATGAAACTAAATTTACAGCCATTACAGCTTCAATTGTAACCATACCAGAATTATTTCCATCAATTACTTCATCAGCTAAATCTGATAATACTGGAACTGTTTGATAATATGTAACAACATTATCAAACCAAGCATGTGCCCAGCCACCGCTAATTACTTCATCATGCAACTCAATATAAAGTTCTTCACCAATATATTGTGATAAATCAGCCACATATGTAGCCATATCAGCCCATGAGCCACCATTTGCAATATATGGGAAATTAGCATCATTAAATCTTGTTTGTGAATAATAGCCAATTAAAGTTCCATCTGCTTTAAATACCTTAAATCTAGCAGCATTACCACCCATTTTTACTGAAACGAAGCCACTTCCACCTAAGATAAAATTAGAACTTCTAATAGCCCAACCTTCACTTTCTCCAATTCCTGTATCCCAACCATTTAAATGGAATAATCCGTGTTCATTATATGGTAAACTTTCTGCCCAGTAAGATGTTGCTCCGCTTACGCCACCAGTCATACCTTCTGTTAAGATAGTCCAACCATATAAATCACCAGTTTCAAAATCTCCATTTACAACGCTATATTTATCAACTAGTGATACAGCTAATGCTGCACCCCCTTGATATGCTTCTCTATGAGTTTCTAGCCAAACTTCTTTAGATATTGCTAATTGAGCAGCTGTTTGATTAACTCGTACATCATCTAAATTAACAAAGCCAAAACCACCTGTTGCATTATCATAAATAACAACTCTTGCATAAGTGCCAAGTGCATCTTCTGGCAAAAGTGCAGATTGATAAACTAATGTTAAAGCTAAATATGGATCTAAAAAATAATTATTAGTAAAAGTTGTCAATACTCTACTTTCAGCATTAAAACTTCCATCAGCATTACATTCAATTATTTTGACATTAGTATTTTCAAAATTCGCCGCTGCTCCTAACAATAATGAAACACCTAATTCCTTTACTTTAAACACTGTTGAAGCAATCATTCCTGTCTTTATTTCAGTTCCATTAGCATCACCTAAAAAGAAATATGTACCTTCTTTTAACATTCTTCTATTATTATCTTCCCAAAATATTTCAAGATCGGCTACACCTCCAAATTTATCTTCAGTTTCAGAAACTAAATTATAATTCAAATCATAATTTGTCCAACCGGTCATATCACCAGTTTCAAAATCACCATTAATGATAGTATCTTTATTAATATCAGCTAAATATAAACTAGTCATTGCTGATTCTCCTCTATAATATGTATTATCTTCATAAGCATAAGGAGTTACATCAAAATGCAATGATGACAAATAAGTCACAGGAATATCATAAATTGAATATGTAATAAAAATATTATATTCTGTCAAATTATCATTTAAAAATGTTTTTGTATCAATTAATACATTATCAGCATAGATTTTTTCATAATATGTACCAACTTCCACACAATAAGCTGTATCAATATCTTTGCCTTTCATTTGAATATTAAAGCCATAATTCTTATCTATAAAATATTGTTCTGTTTCAGTATCATAATCTGCATTAATTGCCGCTACAAATCTAATTGCACAATTTTTACCATCATCGCTATATTTAAATTGTGATCCCATTTGCGAAACATAAAGTTTTTCTTCATCACTAAAAGAATCAATATAATCCGATTTGTAGAAAGGAGTATTCTTTTTTACCTTTGCTAATTTTGCTTTTTCATATGTATCTGTTTCCGAAAAAATAAAATCATCTTCTTCAACTACTTTATTTAAGTTTACTGAAACTCCTGCTGTGACTAACAAGCCGATTAAGAAAACACTTAATAAACTCTTTTTCATATTATTTTTCTCCTATTCATTAACCCATGATGTGAATGAATCCGCATCACCTTGTGACCAATCGTTATTATCTATATTAATAGTAATACCACTTAATAAAACATCATTTCTTAAATCAAATTCTTTCGTTACAATTTCAGGTTTGGTATATTTTTTTCGCATTTGCTACCCTTCCTTTCATTTTTATCATAATATAATTACTATTTATATCTATATTATAGCAAATATTTACCATTATTAGTTTTATATTTAAAGATTATTTATCGCATTTTTCCATGCAATTGTTCCACCTTCAAATTCCCCAGCAGAACCTGAGTAAGTATCATATGTATCATACATCACCGATACGTCTATTGAATATTCATAATATGTCACAATATTATCAAAGAAAGCTACACCCCAGTTTGAAGTACCTTCATCTCCGATTTCAAGATACAAATCTGTTCCAATGTATTGTGATAAATCAGCAACATATGTAACCATATTCGCCAATCGCATACCACCAGCAATATTTGGAAATGCTACATCTGCAAATTCTGTATTTTGATAATAGCCTATTAATTGACCACTTGTAGTATATACTTTAACAAAAGCTGTTCTTCCTCCCATTTTAAATGATATTTGTCCACTTCCTGATAATGTAAATATTGTAGATCTAAGTGAATATGTTCCTGCTTCATCAGGACAAGCTGACCAACCATCAAAATGATATGTTCCTTCTTTAACATAAGGAATATTTTCTCCCCAGAAATACATATCACTAATTACAGCATTATCCACATTAACATTACCACTAGCTACTGTCCAACCAGTTAAATCACCAGTTTCAAAGTTTCCGTTTTCAATTAAATTATTATATACAATATCATTAGATACTTCGAATATAATTGTAGCTTCAGTTGTTTGATTATAAGCATCTGTAACCTTAATCTTTAACTCATAGTTTCCATTTGTTAAATTAAAGTTTCTATAATCTTCAACATTTATATTAGTACCATCTTTGCATAATCCGATAAGTTCTTTCTTTAAATCATATACCGAAGTATAATCATCACTAATATCAACTTCATTTAATAATTTATATAAATCAAAATTATCAACTGCTTTTATTGAAATTTCATTTTTGCTTAAATCAATAGTTGGCGCATTTCCAGCCAATGGGAATGACATTCCCCCATTATATAATTTTACATAAGCATTCTTAATTGAGTCAGATTCTGTTATAGAATTAGCCATTTCTTTTAATTCAGCTATTCTAGAAATTACTTCTTCTTCAGTTAAATTAATTCTAAAATCATCTACTGTAATTGCGCCAAATGGGCCACTAGAAGCATTATCACTAACT
Source organism: uncultured Eubacteriales bacterium (assembly GCA_964646425.1). Taxonomy (GTDB): domain Bacteria; phylum Bacillota_I; class Bacilli_A; order RFN20; family JAISJY01; genus CAZYEI01. The sequence goes on from CAZYEI010000006.1 coordinate 8,523, forward strand.
ATAAAATAACAAACATCACCAATATAGTTTTCAAGATTTAAGATAACATCATATAAGTTTAATGATATATTCGGATCACTAAAATAATCGTTTGATACACGAGCAATTTCTTGTCCTTTAGTAACATCATAAACTGCAACATAACAAGATGATAATTGAGAACCACCGATTTTAAATGAGACAAAGTTTTCTGTTAATGTGAATTTTTCAGAACGAATTGTTCCAACTCTATTCTCAGCACTTTCATAACCATTTAATAAATATTCACCTTCAGCATAATAATCTCTTGTTTCCCAGAATTTATTACTACTTTGAATAATATTATTTGTAGTTAAAGCATCGCCAGACATTACTTTCCAGCCTGTAAAATCACCTAATTCAAAGCCACCATTTCTAAGAGTTATTGAAGTTTCATCTTCTTCAAAATCATCTTCACTATACATAATTAATTGATTTTCTCTTTCTTGTAATAATGAATTTTTTTCACTTGCATCATTAATCACTACAAAATCATCAACATTTAAATATGAATAATAAGTATAATCTGTGCCTCCTGATGAATCATTATCAGTAATTACAATTTTAATAATATCACCTAAATATTCAGATAAATCTACTATTTGTCTAATCATTTGATCTGTAATAGTAGTGTTATTAAAATCTTCATTAACTAATTTAGTTTTTTGAGTAGTTGAGCCGTTTAAAGTAAAAGATAATGGTTCACTACTTCCTAATTTAAAAAATTGAATATAACAATTATCGCCATTTTTTCCAGCGCCTATCTTTAATCCTAATTGACCAATACCACCTAATTTAAAATAATCACTTTCTAAGCTTCCTGTAAAGGATGGTAAACTATCAAAAGAGCCACTAAAATAATAATTACCTGTTTTTTCACTATTAACGCCATTAACTAAATTATCACTTGAAACATTTTCTTCATTAAATGCTCCTAATCCTTTAACTGTCCAGCCATTAAGATTTCCCTCTTCAAAGCCACCATTTACAATGGTGTCATTATATTCTTGGGGATTTTTTGATGTACTAGAATTATTGTTATTACATCCAGCTAAACAAATCAAACTAATCACAGTTAAAAGTAAATTTTTTGTTCGAAATTTCATCTTTCTATCTCCTTCCTAATTTATTAAATTTTATCTTCATTGGTATAGAATTCTTTCCATTAATAATAAATTTCACTGAATAATCTTGATTATTTGTATATGAAGTTGCACTCATTACTTCTTCACCATCATTAATAAATAATTCCATTGTCGATTTATCAATAATTAATCTTAATTTTAATAAATCATTTTCATTTATTTTAGTTTCCCTTACATTATCTTCTTTACCAGCACTTCTAATTAGCTCTCCAAAATTTTTTCTATCCATTTTTATGATATTTGTCAAATTATTATATTCAATTTTTAATGTTTCTTGTTTTTTAGTTACAACTAATAAATCAAAACTACAATCTTTAGAACAGTTTGATAAATCTAGCTCTACTTCTAAATCAAATGCATTACATTCTAAAGTTTCAAGGCTATATTCATTTTTTAAAACTATTTCTTTATTTATTGACTCTAGATAGTAATTTTTTATTTCAGCTATTGGAATTTGTTTTAATTTATTTTTTTCAAACACTAATTTTCTAGGTAATGTAGTTTGCCCTACCCAATTATCTTTTTGAGAAGGATAGTTTCTATCCCACATTGCATTCCAGCCAATCAAAATATTTTCTTTATTTATATTTTCTAACACTTGCGGAGCATAGAAATCAAACCCCTTATCAAATTCCTTGATAGGTGTTTCACAAATAAAATGGCCTTTTTTAAAATCAATATGACCAAACAAATAATAAGCCGAATGAATATTTTGCGATTTTAAATCTTTATCATTTTGAGAAAATTGTATTGAAAAAATTAAGAGATATTGATTATTTATTTTAATTAAATTCGGACATTCAATCATTGTCCCCTTACTTTTGTAATCAAAAAATATTCCAACATATGACCATTTTTCTAAGTTATCACTTTTAAACAATAATATTGAAGAATAATCAAATTTTGTACGACAGGCAATTATACTATAATATACACCATTTTCTTCCCATACTTTTGGATCTCTAAAATCAGCAATTAAATAATGAGATGGTAAATGTGACTTATCAATCACTGGATTACAATCAAGTTTTCTAAATTTTCCCTTTTCTAACACGGCTAAATTTTGAGTTTGATGTCCCTTATTTACCCCTGTATACATTAAATATAGTTCATTATCTTTTATAATTGAAGTTCCGGAAAAACAACCAAATTCCAAATCATAATCTTGATCAGGAGCTAATGCAACATCTTGATGTTTCCATGTCAATAAATCATCGCTTTTTGCATATCCCCAATGCATTGGTCCCCATGAGGCATCATATGGATAAAATTGATAAAACAGATGATATTCATTATTATAAAATATTAACCCATTTGGATCATTCATCCAGCCAAGAGGAGGTGTTAAATGTAGTAATGGTTTATGAGTATCAATTACTTTATAGCGATTTTCTTTTATATACTTATTTGCTTTTTTTATTGCGTTCATAGATTATAATTCCTTTATAATTTAAATTTATATTTAGTAATATTTTCAATTATGCAATTAGTATCATTCGCAAAGAATGAAATCCCTGTGGCATTATTTTTTGGAAAAACTGTAGATGTCATAGTATAATAGCCATCATTAATAAATATTTCTACGGATGATTTATCAACATATATATCTAATTTAATTTTTCCATCAATTGGATAAATTTTTGCATAACGAACAAAGTTTTCTCCATCATCTTCAGGACAAGATATTTCCCAACCACTCTTAGAACGATCAAACGATAAAAGATTAGTTTCTTTGTCATAAGTAATAACAGTTTTATTTGTATCATCTTTTAGTAATTCAATACCAAATGATCCTTTATTATCCATTGTAGTCAAATCATATGTTACACTTAAATTAAAACAATCACCTGAAATTTTTTTAAAGTCTTTAGTTTCATTTGCTTTAATTGTAGTTTTGCCAAATTCAACTTTGCCTGTTTTATAATTATTGATTTCTCTAACCGGTTGTTGATATAAATGATTATCTTTAACACTTAATTCTCTAGGTAAAACCATTGAACCTGTCCAACCATCAGCAGCTGAAGGGAAAGAAGTTCTTGACCACATATTCATCCATGCTGTTAAGATTACTCTTCCATCCGGGTGTTTCATAGCAGTTGGAGCATAAAAATCAAACCCTTTATCAAATTCAGTCATTTGCCCTTCACCATTATCATTTTTAAAGTAACCACTATTATAATCTAATTCCCCTAATTGATATGTTGCTGAATGGATATTTTGATAATTTGCAATATTATCATCTTTAACAAATTGTGGCGAAGAAATTAACACTCCTTTACCATCAACAACTTCATAATCAGGACATTCATAAATCCCTCCACCAGTAATTGTTGAAGCTAGCGTTGTTCCAACATATTCCCAATCATTTTGAAGATTAGTCGAACGATAAAGTAGTATTTTACCACCACTCATATTAGTTGGTTTTGCTCCTATTAAAGCATAGTAATAGGGTTCGCTATACCATAATGCCGGATCTCTAAAATCATATGCCGAAGTATAATCAGGCAGATTGCTAGTTGGAATAACTGGATTATTATTTAATTTCGTAAATTTAATGCCATCATTAGATTTAGCTAATGCTTGTTGTTGCTTTCCTTCGCCATCTACCGAAGTGTAAAGTAAATATAATTCTCCATTTTTTTCAATTGCACCACCAGAAAAACATCCATTTTTATCATATGTCTTATCAGGGGCTAATGCAATTGGTTGATCTTCCCACTTTATAAAATCTTTAGTAGTAGCATGTCCCCAGTGCATAGTACTCCAACCAGTGCTATATGGATTATGTTGATAAAATAGATGTACTTCATTATTATAATAAGAAAAACCATTTGGATCATTCATCCAACCAATCGGAGTTGAAAAATGAAATAAACCACGATATCGATTTCCAACATTAGTTTTATTGTTTTCAATATATATTGATGCATCATTTGCCATACTAACTTCCTCTTTTTTTCCTTGAAAATTAATAATAAAATCATCTAATATTAAATAATTATAATCATCAATGCCATTATCGTTATCAACAATTTTAATATAACAACTTCTGCCAACATATTCACTTCCATCTAATATTGTTCTATGCATTCTATTTGAGGGATTTTCATAATCAAAATCAAAATTTGCGGCATAGACTAATTCCTCATCAGTATCGCTATCACATAATACAATATAACAAGCATTTGTATTCTTTCCTGCTCCTATTTTAAAGCCGATTTTTCCATTACCTTTCAGTAAAAAACTTTCACTAATCAAAGTTCCAGTTGCCCCATTTGATGCAAGAGAACCATTATAGAAGAAATTTCCTTCAATATTAAAATTTTTATTATCACCAGAAATAACATCAATTGTTGAATTAACAAATGCATTACCATTAGCAGTCCAACCATTAAAATTTCCATTTTCGAACGATGCATTAGTAAAATAATATTCTTTTAAATTTTCTTTATTATCTTGATTGCAACCCGTTGCTAAAATAATCGTCGAAACAAGAAATAATAATTTAATATTTTTATTCATATTTTTCACCTCTAATAAATCGATTTGATTTTAGAAATCTTAAATGAGGTAATTTCAACTTCACCTTCAACAAAAAATTCAACACCTAAAGCATCATTTGCTTCTTCATAAGAGCGACAAGAAATTGTTTTTTCTTTATTAAAGAAAGCTTCATTCAATGATCTATCAATATATAATTCAAATGACATTTCATCTTCTTTCTTAATATATCCAGTAAAGTCTCCCGCAACATAAGGATAATATTTTGTAGCCATATTTGTATTTGCACCAACTAAATTTGAATTACCATCATGATAAAATTGCGTATATTCATTTGTAGTTTTTGATTTTTTTACATTTAAAATAAATTTATCATTTGTACCCTTCATTTTATAAGTAAATTCAATGCATAAATTATCACCAAAAATTTCTTGTAATTTATCTTGAATTGTAGATAATGAAGGATTATTTAACTCAATTAATTTTTGTTTATAATTATTTAACGTTTGAATTGGAGAAATTCGCAAATTATTTTCGCTATCTAAATATAAATATCTACCTAAACCCACACAATTTGCCCAACCTGATGCAGCTAATGCACCAGAATCTCTTTGATCTTGCATAATTGAAAACATTACAGCTTGACCTGAAACCGGATCAATAAATCCACTTGGACCAGTAAAACAATTTCTACCATAATCCATCCTCTTAGGCTCACCATATTCATCAGGTATAAATCTATAATTTTGCTTATCAAATTCTCCTATCCAATAAACAATATTATTATCTGCTGTTGTTGCAGGAGCAGGAGATATCGCAAAAACATACTTGTTTGTTGTATTTCCATTTTTATCCTTTAAAGGTAGCATAACTGGTAATTCCCAAGTTGTGCCATATTTTGGCATAATTTGTTCTGGCCAATCAAAAATTCGACCTCGATATGTCCAATTATGCATCGCATCTTTTGTATTTTTAGTTGTAGTATATAATAATGCTGTTCCTCTACCACTATATGAAGACCCCACTAATAAATAATAAGTATCTCCTTCAATCCAAACATGAGCATCTCTAAATTCTCCTGCTTGACCTTGTCCACTTTGCTGTGCAATTGCAAGTTTATCTGAAACTTCCCATTCTGTTAAATACGGATCATTTGGATCTTTAGGTGTAGCCAGTCCGATGTTTTGATTTGAAATTAAACCTTCATGCTTGTAATTACCAGCAGTAAATAATAATACCGGAACATCATCAACACCATTAACAGTTGCATATGTTGAACCTCCTGACCAAACACCATCAGGACATACACTATTAGCATCAAATGTAATAGCTTCTTTAATTTGACGCCAATTCACCATATCTTCACTTACCAAATGTCCCCAAACAATACCAGCTGCCCCATTAAAGTAAGGTCCATTAATTTGATGTTGGAAAAATAAATGATATACTCCTTTATAATAAATTGGAGCATGAGGTTCATTCATCCAATGTTCATTTGGACCACCATGATATTGCGTTTTATATTTATCATTAGAAAGGGTAGTTTGTAAAAATATTTCATTAAAATCTATTGCTAAATTATCTGAATATCTTTTATAAGTTTCTCTAATATAATTATTGCTAATAGCAGTATCATAAATAGTAACATTATCCACTAGACCTGATACTACTCCTTGGACACATGAGCCACTTGATTTTGAATCATTACTTTTTCCGATTAGCAAATCGATACTAGAATAAGCAATGCTGCTTCCTGCAGGTATTACTTTTCTATTTACAATTTTGCCATTTAAATAAATAGAAATATTTCCTTCATCTCCATCGAATACTGCAGTCATATAATTCCATTGATATTTTTGTAATGGAGTACCTTCATCCCAAACTTCATACCACTCAGTACCAGTTCCACATTGAAATGACCATTTTCCTTCTCTATGATAGCCTAAAATAAATCCCATATTAATTGATTCACTATGATAGAACGAAGATACCACACCAGTTAAATATTCGTTATCATTTTCTACTGCATCAACATTATCCCACTCAAAATTTCGAGGAGCAACCCAAGCACTAACGCTTAATTTATTTCCTTTATATCTAACTTCTTGACCATAATCCAGCCAAGTAGAATAGCCATCAAACAAAATTGATTTTCCTTCTACTGCACTATTGGACCAAGCCAAATTATCAACCGAAGTTTTTAAAGTAGCAGATTCAGTATATACATAACTCATTTGTTTCGCTTCAACACGATTTTTTGAATCGTGAATTATCGTACCACTACCTTCATTAAATTTTAATTCTAATATTTTATCTTTTTCATACTCATCTTTATAATTTGATAAAGAATTATTATCATTATTACAACCCGTAATTAATATTAATGATACAAATAAAATTTTAAATAGTTTTTTCATATTATTTCAACCCCGTAAATGAAACACCTTCAATAATGTATTTTTGTGCAAAAATATAAACCAATGCAATTGGAATTGTTGAGAACGTTAATGCTGCCATTACAACCGAAATATCTTTAGGCGAATAAGTATTGACCAATTGTAAAAACACTTGTAAAGGCTGCTTAGCAGGATTAGGAAACATTAATTGTGCAAATATATATTCATTCCATTGTCCCATAAAAGTAAATATTGCTACTGTAGCAAAAATCGGTTTAGATAAAGGAACAATCATTTTGAAATATACGCCAATTCTCGAACAACCATCAATCCTAGCTGCTTCTTCAAGTTCAATTGGCATTCCTTGAAAATATTGTTTAAACATATAAATATACATTAATGAAACAAAACCAGGAATTAAATATCCAATCACTGATAATTCTTCTGTTAATAATTTCAATTTATATAAAATTACATATAATGGAACAACACTTGTTTCTACTGGAACTATCATTAAAATAATAATAATTGTAGATAAAAGTTTTGAACCCGGAAATCTAAATCGAGATAAAGCATATCCTGCAAAAGAATTAATTAATAAGACAAAGAAAATAGTAATGGCACAATAAACAATACTATTAATAATCGACCTACCAAAATATTCAAATGAATCGAACAATTTATTGTAGGCACTAAACCACTTTGTTACGTCCCATGTTGCTGGCAAAAAAGTAAAAATCGTATCAATTTGAGCATATACTTGTTCTTGATTTTTCAAAGAATTTGAAACCATCCAAACAACAGGAAATAAAAATATAAGGCAAAGCAAGGAAAGCCCTAATACAAGAAATACTCTTTTAATAACCTTTGAAGGCTTAATCACTTTCTTTTTCTTTTTTGTAAGATCTATAATAGTTGTATTCATCACTAACACCCCTATTTCGTATTATCGCCACCAAGAACTTTGCGTAGCGATAAAGATACAGTAGCCATAAATATTGTGTAAATCAAAGCGATAGCACTAGAATATCCAACATCTCGATATTCAACACCTTGCTTATAAATATAATATGACATTGTCATTGTGGAGCCCAGTGGTCCCCCACCTGTCATAATCATCGGTTGAACACAAATTCTAAATGCTCCAATCAACATTGTAATCAAGATAAATACTAATGTTGGCTTCAAAGAAGGAATAGTAATATGAATAAATTGTTTCCATTTACTAGCCCTGTCAATATCAGCTGCTTCATATAATTCTTTGGGAATATTTTTTAACCCTGATAGAAAAATCAACATTTGATAACCGGCACCTTGCCATGCTGAAATTATAACAATACTATGCATTGCAAGATCAGGATCATCTAAAAACAAAACAGGATTTCCTCCAAGAGCTAAAATAAGAGCATTAATTAGTCCATCTTGAGAATTTAATAAATTCATCCATAACATTGAAGTAATTGCCAATGATAACATAACCGGGCAAAAGAAAGCCCACCTCAAAAAAGTATTAAATCGTTTTATTTTATTTAATATTAAAGCAAGACCAAATGACGCAAATAATTGTAAAGGTACAACTTCAAACACAAATATCATTGTATTTTTAAAAGCAACTTTGATTGTTTCATCTTTAAATGCCCTAATAAAATTATCAAATTTAATAAATTTTGCTTTTTCAAGTCTCAATAAATTAGCATCAGTAAAGGCATAACCTAATGAAATCGCAATAGGTAATAATATAAAAACAATCATCAAAACTAATGCAGGTAAGACAAAAATACTACCTGTTATGGATTCTTCTTTAGAGTAAGTAGTTCCAAATAATTTAAAGTCGCTTTTAGATTTTTTATGATTAGTTAAATCAGGAATTACACGCATAAATTATCCTCTAGCATTATCAACAATTTCTGATTCACTTTGGATTTTTGCTTCAAGATTATACTTAGATACCATATCTTTGTTTTTGATATATGACAAAATCTCTTGGTATGCGTTCTTTAATTGAGGATATTTAATCATTTTTGGACGTGTATAAGTATTATTTAATAAATATTCAGCTAATGATTTAGCCGCATCGCTACCAAATAATGATTCATTTTGCAATAAAGATTTATGTGTTGGGTATGTTCCAATTGCATCATATAGCATTTTTGATGAATCGGCATTTGTTAAAAATTTAACAACGGTAGCTGCTGACTCAACATCTTTTGTATGTGTTGTTACGCCAAATTCATATGATCCACATGGTGTGGCAACAATATTACTTTTATTTCCTTTTTCATCTTCATAAACAGGATAAGGCATAATATCATAATGTCCTTTAACTTTTAAATTCTCATTTTCAATTGTTCGAACATTCCATGGGCCATAAATCTCAAATGCAATTTCTTCTTCTGCAAATGCTGTCTCTTTTGAACCAGAATAAACCCAAGATTCTCCATTTCCCAATCCTTTAGTTGAAAAGAATTGTTCTATTTGTTTAATGCCCGCAACTGACTTTTCACTAGTTAATGCTTCTTTAACATGGTCATCACTACCAAATGAACCACCAGCACTATAAACCAATGGTGAATATAAATACATATAGCCATCTGTTCCAAAACCGAAATTCAATTTAATTTGATAAGCTTTATTGTTTTCTTTTAAAATTTTCATAGCATCCATTACATCAGTCCAAGACCAAGGATTTTCTAAAGTACCGAAATCATTAATTCCTACAGATTTTAACAAATCTATATTGTAATATAATCCACCTGGAGCTTCCATTGCACCTAATGCATATAATTTTCCGTCGATCGTAGAAGCTTCAATTACACTATCAATATAAGAATCTTTTTCAGTTTCACTAACATAGGATGTAATATCCTTTAAAATTTCATTATAAGCTTTTGCAGTAATATCTGATGAATCAACCGCAATTACATCGGGAAGTCCATTAGTTAAAAGCGCTCCATTAATTTTTGTTTCCAAAGTCGAACCATAAAACTCCATGCTAATTACCAGTCTTTGCCCTTTTGAATTAGTGATTTCTTGTGAATTAAACAAAGATTGCAATTGCTTATATACTTTTCCTTCAGGTTCCTCACTTGATTTATGAACCCAAACTTTAACAATTTTAGTTCCTATATTACCAGTATCATCACTTTTAGATGTATTATTTTCGCCACCACAACCAGCTAATAATAATAAAATTAATAATAAGCTTAATTTCTTTTTCATAATCATTATTTTTCAATTTAGTTCAAATTGAAACTATTCCCCTTTCCTATTTTTTTATGGATAATATTTCATATTATGAGAAGATATGAAAACCTTTCCATCTATTTTTATATTAACGCTTATATTTCAATCTGTCAATATATTTTTGAAAGCGTTTCCATATTTTATTTAAGCCTAAATAAAAAAGTAGAATATCATTATATTCCACTTCTAAATAAATTTTATTACTAAATCTTATATTCTATTTTTTTATTCATAATTCTTATCATTAGGATAATTAATACAACGAATATCGTTAAAAACATTGGCAGTAATTTAATACTTAAATGTTGTGCTATTAAGCCAAACAAAGGAGGCATAAATGTAGTACCAACATAAGCACTTGCCATTTGTACACCAATAATCGATTGCGAATTTTCTTTTCCAAAATTTTGTGGTGTTGAATGCAAAATTGCTGGGTAAATCGGAGCACATCCTAGCCCAATGGTTATAAATCCAACCAATGATATTGTATATGTTTTTATCGGTAAAAATAATAAAATAATACCTAATATTATTACTATCATCCCTAAATTAATCATTTTTTTATCTCCAAGTTTTTCTGTAATAAAACCTGAAATTAATCTTCCAAATGTTATCCCCAAACAAAACAATGATGCAAATGAGGCTGCAATTTGTGCATCTATTTTCTTATAATTAACAAGATAACTACTCGCCCATAGCATCGTTGTTTGTTCAATTGTACAATAGCAAAATAAGGCAATCAATACAAATGGAACGCCTGTTATTTTTAATGTTTGAATCATTGATAATGATCTTATTTTTTTATCTTCTCCAGATGTGGGACTATTTTTGGTTTTAGTCCACATTGGTATACTAAGAAATAGAATTATGCTTAAAATAATTTGAATAATCGAAACAATTCTATAGCCACCACTCCAACCAAATCCACCAGAAAGAGAATAACTCATGATATAAGGGCTTATGATTGTACCTATACCCCAAAAGCAATGTAACCAACTCATATGTTTAGATGAATAATGGATTGCAACATAATTATTTAATGCTGCATCTATTGCTCCTGCACCCAAACCATATGGGATAGCCAATAAGCACAATTGCCAAAATTCTTGTGAAAAAGAAAAACCAAGCATCGCAATAGCTGTTAACAAAACACTAACTGAAGTAACTACAGCAGTTCCTAGTTTCTTATTTAATTTAGCAGAAAACAAACTTGATATTATCGTACCACCAGATATAATCATCGTAATTATTCCAGCATAAGATAAATCTATTCCTAATTCTTTATGCATAATAGGCCATGCCGAGCCAAGTAATGAATCAGGCAAGCCCAAACTAATAAAAGCCAAATATATGATTGCCAGTAATAATGAATACATTTTTCATCCTCCGATTTAACTATGGCTATTCTAACACTTTTATTTTTTTAATACAATAAATATCAAAACTAAAATTTTTGCTTGTTTACACAACAAATAATAAATGTTAAAATTTAAAAAAAGAAAGGATGTATTTAATATGGAAAATAGCAACAAAAAAAATAAAGTTTCAGGAATTATCGCAATAATAACTTCTTCAATTGCAAGTTTAACTTTTATCGCAGCCCTATTTTTTGCTATAAATTTCTTTATTACTATTGATGCCTATAAAAAACCAGAAGATAATGGAAGTGGATGGGGACTTTTCATCTATCTATTGGTTTATATAATAACTGTTTTAATTTGTGCACCTTTTTCTGTATCCAGTATAATATTAGGAAAAATCGCCAAAAAATGGAATAAAAAAATCGGAAATATTTGCTTATTTACAAATATTGGATATTTAACTACACTTTTAGTAATCTTTATATTAATGAAGATTCTTGTATAAAATTATATTTTTAAGAATCCTATTATAATAATTTTCATAACATTTATTTAGCTAATTTTCTTACTGCTTTAGCTACATTTGGCACAACTCTTTCATCAAATGGAGAAGGAATAATATAATTTGGTGTTAATTCGTTTTCTTTTATTACATTTGCAATTGCATATGATGCTGCAATTTTCATTTCCTCAGTTATTGCTTTAGTTTTAGAATCTAATGCTCCTCTAAAAATACCAGGAAATGCAAGTATATTATTAACTTGATTAGGATAATCACTTCTTCCTGTGCCAATAATATATGCTCCCGCCTCCTTAGCATCTTCATAAGATATTTCAGGATTAGGATTTGCTAATGCAAAAACAAAAGGAAAAGGATTCATAGATTTAATCATATCTTTTGTTACAATATTTGGAGCACTTACACCAATAAAGCAATCAGCGCCTTTCATTAAGGAAGCTAAAGTATTATCATTTCCGACTTTTGAATCAATAATAGAATCATCTATTAATTCTTTAATTAGAAAATCATATGTTTCATATTTTGATTTATCAACAACACCTTGAAGATTATAAGCATAAATATGTTTTACTCCCAATTTTTTTAAATGACGAGCAATAGAAGAACCGGCAGCACCAGTACCTGAAATAATAACCGTTAATGAATCTAAACTTTTACCACATAATTTGCAACCATTTATTAATGCTGCACCTATAACTATCGCTGTTCCATGTTGATCATCATGAAAAACCGGGATATCTAATAACTCTTTTAATTTTCTTTCAATATAAACACATCTAGGAGCCGAAATATCTTCTAAATTTATCCCCCCAAAACTTGGCGAAATATTAACTATCGTTTTAATTATTTCATCACAATCTTTAGTATTTAGACAGATAGGTACTGCATCAATATTAGCAAATTTTTTAAATAAGATTGCTTTACCTTCCATAACTGGAATTCCTGCATGTGGTCCAATATCCCCCAAGCCTAGAACTGCACTCCCGTCACTAACAACTGCTATCATATTACCTTTTGAGGTATATTTATATACCTCATTTTTATTATTTTTTATTTTTAAGCATGGTTCAGCCACTCCAGGAGTATATAAAAGCGTTAAATCATTGGCATCTCTAATTTCAACTTTCGATACAATTTCTATTTTTCCTTTTAATTTTTCATGAAGTTCTAAAGATTTTTTATTATAATCCATATTAATTATCTCCCTATTTTTCATCTATATTATAAAAGATTATTAATTGAAATAAAATATTTATTTTAATTATCGCTATAAGACATTATATGCTATAATTGATAAAGTTATGGAGTTGATTTAAAGTGACCAAAGAAGAAAAGTATTATACAAAAATGACTAAAACCCCAATCGCTAAGTTAATATTAATTCTTGGCATTCCTACAACTATATCAATGCTAATAACCAATTTATACAATCTAGTAGATACTTACTTTGTGGGGACATTAGGATTTAGTCAACAAGGAGCAACAGGAATTTTATTTACTTTACAATGTATTATTCAAGCTATCGCATTTATGCTTGGTCAAGGTTCCGGGGCTTATGTATCTAAAACTTTAGCAAACAAAGATAGTAAAACAGCTTCTAAATATGTCTCAAGTGCCTTTTATCTTGGAGCATTATTAGGATTAATATTAATGATAATTGGCTTAATTTTTTTAGAACCATTTATGAAATTACTTGGAAGCAGTGATACAATTCTTCCATACGCCAAAGAATATGGATTATGGGTTTTAATATCTTCACCCTTTATGATTTGTTCATTAATCTTAAACAATAATTTAAGATATGAAGGTTTATCATTTGCTTCCATGATTGGATTAGGAGCTGGAGCTATTATTAATATATTCGGAGATTATTGTTTCATTAATATCTTACATTTAGGAGTATTTGGTGCTGGAATGGCAACTGCTATTTCACAAATTATTAGTTTTTTTATTCTATTAATATTTTTTCTAAAAAAAGCACAAAGCAAAATATCTCTAAAATTTGTTAGCACAAAATTTACAATTTATTCACAAATTATTTTATGTGGCTTCCCCTCATTTATCAGACAAGGACTTACATCAATTTCTAGTGGCATTTTAAATAACCTTACTAAAGTATATGGCGATACTGCAATTGCAGCAATGAGTGTCGTTAATAGATATTCATCTTTTGTATTATGTGTAGGCTTAGGAATAGGACAAGGTTTTCAACCAGTTGCTTCATTTAATTATCAAGCAAAAGAATATAAACGTGTTAAACAAAGTATGTTATTTACTATTAAATTTGGCATAATTGCAGTAGGACTATTAGCTTTAATCGGTTTAAGCTTTCCAAGCGCAATAATATCATTATTCCAAAAAAATATCGAAGTAATAAGCATTGGTAAATTTGCTATGATTGCTTCATCAATTGGTGTAATTTTCTTACCTATATCAGTAACAACTAATATGTTATACCAAAGCATTAGAAAATCAACTACTGCTTCTATTTTAGCTTTATTACGTTCAGGATTAATATTAATACCGATTTTATTTTTATTAGAAACTTTATTTGGTTTAAAGGGAATCCAATTATCACAACCTGTAGCCGATATTTTAACAAGTTTAATTTCAATTCCTTTTATGCTTCATTTTCTTTATAAGACACCAAATTCAATCAAAGATGAACAACAAAAAAACGCTTATTAATTTAAGCGTTTTTTTATACAATAAATTCTTGTCCTATTTCAAAAGTATCATCTAATAAATATAATCCTTTTACTTCTTCTGTAGGAATGCCAAGTTCTCTTTTTGAACAAAGCATTCCAAAGGATTTATATCCTTTCAACATTCCCTCTTTAATAAGAGTTGAATCCGGCATTAAACATCCTATCATTGCAACAACAACTTTACAATCTTTGGCAACATTTTTAGCACCACATACTATTTGCAATACTTCATCTTTTATATCGACATTGCATAGATGTAAATGTGTTCCTTCGATTTCTTCACAACTTATTACTTTGCCTACTCTAAATCTTTTACCTTCGATTTCATTAATTTCCGGTAATTTATTTTCTCTTAGTTTAGTATTCACATAATTTAGTAAAGATAATGATACATTATAAATAACACCATTAACTTCAATAACTTCAATTTTTGAAATATTAAAGAAATTATATGCAATTACTTCTTCATTATGATAGACAACACTAAATTCTCCAAAATTTTTATAGTTAGTTGGTGTTTTATCATATTGAACTTTAATCAATAATACATCTCCAACTCCATCTTTATTATAATAAAATGAGGCCATTTTAATCTACTCCTTTACTGCCACAAGACGATTAATATTCTTACCAACGCTACGGAATCTTCTTTCATATTCGCTCATTGCATCATTGTTTTCATCGAATCGGTAATCACTTGTTGATTCCAATAATTTAAAACCACATGTAGGGATAATTTCAAAAGAATAAGCAAATAAATCATCGTTATCAGTTTTCATAATAATTTTACCATCATCTTTTAAAAGCTTTTTATAAATACTCAAAAATAATGGTGAAGTTAATCTTCTTTTTTCATGTCTTTTTTTAGGCCAAGGATCACTAAAATTCAAATATATTACTTCTAAACTTTTAGGTGCTAATATTTTTTCAAGATTAATAGCATCATAGCACATGACTCTAATATTTTCGATTTCAGTTGTTTCCTTTATTTTTTTTGAAGCAATAGCACATACGGTAGAATAATGTTCAATACCAATAAAATTAGCATCTTTATTCAATGAAGCTATTCCAATAATAAAATCTCCTTTTCCCATTCCTATTTCTAAACGAAGTGGTTTATTATTACCAAAAAGATTCTCCCATTTAGTACTTAAGTCATCTAACTCTTTAATAATTAAATCACTATTATTATCTAAATATGGTTCTGCCCATTTTTTCTTTCTTAATCGCATTATAATTCTCCTATTAACATTAATGCTTCTAAATAAATAGCAAGCCCTAATTCAAGATTTTTTACTGGTATTCGTTCATTTGCTTGATGTGCTAGTTCTTCTTGATTAGGAAATCCCATTCCAAAAGCAACTGAATTAATTGTTTCTCTTGCATATGTTCCCCCACCAATTGTAAGAGGTTTTGAAACATTATCTCCTGTATTATTAACATATGCCTTCATTAAGGCTTTAATGAATTTTGAATTAGGATCAACATATAATGGTTTTGAATCGCTTTTGCATTCTCCATTATGTAAACTCAATGAATTTAATTTATCTATTAATTCTTCTCCCGTAATATCAATAGGATAACGAATATTTAAAGTAAACGAATATTCTCCATTTTCAATATGAGCAAGTCCAACATTCATTGTTAAATTACCCATTCTTTCGCCATCAATATCTATATGCAAATTCTTACCAAAACAATCTTCTAAAACATATGCATAATATCTAACAACTTCATTTTCTAACACTGAAGCTAAAAATTTTAATAAGTAGATAACTGCATTCAAGCCTAAATATGGCATTGCACCATGAGCAAGTTTACCATGAACAACAATAGTTGTGTTCTCATTTTCTTCATATTCTCCGACTATTTTATATTTATTTAAAAAACATTTAAATTCATTTTCTAATCCTAAATTTCCTTTAATAATTGCTTTAGCATAATCAGGAACCGAATTTGAAGCAACGCCACCATCTAAATAAATAATTCTATCATCACTAATTTTACCACTATAGACATAATTCATAATTCCTTTTTCACCATATACTACTGGAAAATCAGCATCAGGAGTAAAACCATATGTAGGATGCTCTTTATTTAACACATGGAAATAATGGTGTAAACAAGCACTACCTCTTTCTTCATTTCCTCCAACTACCATAGTGAAACGTTTATTAATATTAGGACAATTGTCTTTAATATATTTTAAAGCATAGTAAGCACATAAAGTAGGTCCTTTATCATCCCCACTGCCTCTACCATATACTTCATTGTTAACAACTTCTCCTAAATATGGATCTAATTCCCAACCAGTTCCAACTGGAACGACATCACAATGTCCTAAAATCATAACTAAATCTTCGCCTGTACCAAAACTAATTTCGGTAGCATATCCATCACAAGTATCAACATTAAAACCATCTTGTTGTGCCTTTTGAGCAATATAACTTAACGCATTTGCAACTCCATTACCAAAAGGTTTTCCTTTAGAAATCGTACTCTCATCGTATACCGAAGGAATATTTATCCATTCTTTTAAAGTTTTTAAAAGTGATGGTAATGTTTCCCTTGCAAACAATTTATAATCCATAATTATCTTCCTTTCTAAAAACATTAATAATTATATACTAACCATTAAAAAGTGTAAATATTAAACAATTTTTAAATAATAGAATATTATTTAATATCTAATTTATATTTTTTATTTAAAAAGTACCTCAAAGAAATATATACTGGTGGACAAACAAGAAGGGCTAAAACTCCTTCAATAACACCATTAGTAATTAATACACCTAGAATAAACATAATAATTGCTCCTGAAGTTAAGCTATTAATATCACTATAGTATGTTAAAGACAAAATTCCCAAAGTCATAATAGTATGCATTATTGTTAGCATAAATGAACATACTACAATTAAGGGAAACGAGAATTTTTGTGGCAATTTTTTCAATAAATCAAAAATTAAACCACTTAATAATCCAAATAATAATCGAGGTAAAATTGAAACTAAAGGATTAACAAAATATGGATCTAAAATTCCTACTGGACTAATAGCAGCTTTTAGTAATGAACATAATCCAAAAAACACACCGTACATAAGCCCTCTTTTATAGCCAAACAATAACGCCCCAATTAAAACAGGAATATGAATAAGGGTATTACTTACAACCCCAAAAATTGTAATAAAGCCCAAAGGGGTAAAAGTCATAATAATAATAATCGCAAAAAATAAAGCATCAATAGCTAATAATAAATTTTTCTTCTTATTTCTCATTTTTAAATACTCCTAATGATTCTTTTTATAAATTTGATATAAACCAAATAGTACTAATTCATCGCATATTTCAATATTTTTATTACAAAATGGTATAACTAATTTTGCAAGTCCGCCAGTAGCTATACATTTAAATTTATATCCTAATTCCTTTTCAATATTTTCAATAAAGCCATCTATCATAAATGCATGACCATATACACTTCCTGAATTCATACTATCAGGAGTATTTTTTCCTACGATTTTTTTGGGAGCTAGATAATTAATTTGTGGTAATTGTGAAGCAGTATTAACTAATGCTTCAGTAGCAACTTTTAATCCCGGAGCAATGGCACAGCCACAAAAAGAGCCAGTCTTATCAATAACATTTATTTTTGTTGCCGTCCCAAAATCTACAATAATAGCAGGATAACCATATTTTTCTTTAGCACCAACTGAGCCACAAATCAAATCTGCCCCAACTTCATTTGCATTATCAGTTCTTATTGAAAGTCCTGTTTTCACACCAGGTCCTATAATTATAGGATAACTATGTGTAATTTGAAAAACAGCTTCGCTCAACACTAAAGTCAAAGAAGGAACAACGCTTGAAACAATAACACCTTCAATTTCATTAATTGCAATATTTTTGGTACTAAACAAAGAAATCATTGAAATACAATATTCATCGCTAGATCTATTTTTATCTGTCTTTATGCGCATTGATTTCTTTAATGAATCATTTTCAAACACACCAAAAACAATGTTTGAATTTCCTAAATCAATAGTTAAAATCATTAAATTTTTTCTCCTCTCATTCCCATCTTCAAATGAAGTATAGGATGCTTTACATTTGCTATTATATCTCTTTTACATTGTTTTTGTAAAGAAAAATATCAAGAAGCATAGTACTATTCATTTCTTCTAATACTTTTTTTCAAAAATTATTTTATTAAAACAAAAACCTCCAAAGTAAACTTTATTTGTCTACTTTGGAGGTTTTACTTGCTTTTATCTTACTTTGAATTAATTATTTCAACTTCGCCTTCTAATATTTCTTCTAAGGCAATTCCAATGCTTCTATTAGCAACTTTATTTTTATTTAATGGCTCTTGACCTGCTTCCAATTCATGAGCTCTTTTAGCAGCAGCTACTGCTAAAACGAAACGACTTTTGTTAATTTCTAATAATTTATCAATAGATGGTTTTAACATTTACAAAATCTCCTTTACATATAACTTCTAATAATTTTAGCAATTTCTAATGATGCACTTTCTAAATCATCATTATAAACCACATGCTTATATTTATCTTGCAATTTCATTTCTCTTTTTGCTTTATTTAGTCTTTCATGAACAATTTGTTCATCTTCAGTTCGTCTGCCTCTAATTCTTCTTTCAAGTTCTTCTAAAGAAGGCGGCATCAAGAAAATTGTAATAGCATCTGGAATTTTCTTAAGAACTTGTTGAGCTCCGTTTACTTCAATTTCCAAAAGTACATTTTTTCCTTCGTTCAACAATCTTTCAACATAAGATTTAGGAGTACCATAGAAATTGCCTACAAACTCGGAATATTCAATCAAATTGTCATCTTTAATATTTTGATTGAACTCTTCACGAGTTACAAAGAAATAATCAACTCCATCAATCTCATTCATTCGAGGTTCTCTAGTAGTCATAGAAATAGAATAAACTAAATTTAATTCTTCTTCCATAAATAAGCGGCGACGCACAGAGCCTTTTCCCACACCGCTAGGTCCGCTAAGTATAATTAATAGTCCCTTAGAATTATTTTTCATACTAAAAACAAACCTCCTTTAACCCTTATTAAGAAATTATAAAATATCCATTTTTCATTGTCAATTATTAATTTAAAATAAATGACAATTTATCCATTTTTGTGTAATTTTAAGTAATTAATCACTTAACAACTAACAAATTCTTAACACTTATTAAGTTTTTATTATTTTAGATGCAATCAAATTGTTTATTATGATTAAGCAGAAAAAGTCATTTTTCTATCATGGAGTAAATGTTCAAAAAATGAAAATATTCTTTAATTTTTATTGAAAAAATAATTATGAACTACTATTATTAAATATATTTGAAAAAGAGAAGGTGAATTTAATGGATTTAGCATTTGATAATATAAAATATTTAAAATTGCAATCAGAAAATATTTTAAATCGAGTTAAACAATTTGATAATAAATTATATCTTGAATTTGGTGGCAAATTATTTGATGACTATCACGCTTCAAGAGTTCTTCCCGGATTTGAAAAAGACAGTAAATTAAAAATGTTACTATCTTTAAAAGATAAAGTAGAAGTTGTAATTGTTATTTCCTCTATTGATATTCAAAAAAATAAAATACGTAGCGACCTTGGAATTACTTATGAATCAGAAGTCCTTCGCTTAATCGATGCCTTTAGAGCTTCTGAATTATTTGTTAATTCTGTTGTTATTACACAATATCATTCAATTCCTCAAATTGATATGTTTAAACAAAAACTTAATAATTTAGGAATTAAAACTTATCTTCATTACGAAATAAAAGGATATCCATATAATATCGATAATATCATTAGTGAAAATGGTTTTGGTAAAAATGAATATATTGAAACTACTCGTCCAATTGTTGTTGTAACAGCTCCAGGCCCAGGATCCGGAAAAATGGCTACCTGTTTATCACAACTTTATCACGATAATAAAAAAGGAATAAAAGCAGGATACGCTAAATACGAAACATTTCCTATTTGGAATCTACCTTTAAAACATCCTGTCAATATAGCCTATGAAGCTGCTACTGCAGATATTGATGATGTTAATTTAATTGATCCTTATCATTTAGAAGCTTATGGTTCATTAGCGATAAATTACAATCGTGATGTTGAAATATTTCCTGTTGTTAAATCAATGCTTGAAGCAATATATGGTAATAGTCCTTATAAATCTCCTACCGATATGGGTGTTAATATGGCTGGATTTGCTATTTCAAATGATGAAATTGCCTGTAAAGCTTCAAAAGACGAAATTATTCGTCGTTACTTAAATTCACTATGTGATTTAAGAAATGGAAAAATCAAAAATGATACTTGTGATAAAATAGCTTTATTAATGCGTCAAGTAAATATTTCAGTTGCTGATAGAAAATGTGTCCAAGTTGCTCTTGACAAGCAAGAAAAAACACATACTATGTCTATGGCATTAGAATTACATGATGGACATATTGTCGATGCTAAAACTTCTAATTTATTAACGGCTCCTGCTTCATTACTGCTAAACGCTTTAAAATATTTATCTAATATTAATGATGACTTAATTTTGATTTCACCATCAATTATTCAACCAATTTCGAAAATGAAAATAAATAATTTAGGGAATCATAATCCACGATTACACGCAGATGAAGTATTAATTGCATTAGCTATATCTGCTAGAACTAATCCCCTTGCAGAATTAGCAATTAAAAATCTTCATTATTTAGAATCAACCCAAGCGCATAGTACTGCAATTCTTTCACAAGTTGATGAAGATATCTTTAAAAAACTAAAAATAAATTTAACTACAGAACCTGAAGTATATGCCAAAAAACTTTATAGAAAATAAACTTAAACATACTATCAAGAAATAAAAAACTTGATAGTTTTTATTTATCTTTTAGCTGAAATAAGTTATAATTTATAAAGATAGAAGGTGAAAAATATGCCACTAGATGGTTTAATGGTTAAAGCATTAGCAAAAAAACTAAACGTTCATCTAAGTAATGCAAAATTAACAAAAATTAATGAACTTAGTTCTCAAGTATATGCTTTATCTTTTTGGAAACAAACATCACCTTGTACTTTAATGATTTCCTTATCACCAAATCAATCATATATTTATCTTGATGAAGAAAGCAAAGAAGTACAACACGAATTTTCTCACTTTGGAAATATTTTAAAATCACACTTATTAAATGCTAAAATTATAAAAATTACTCCATATAATAATGATCGTATTTTTGATTTAACATTTTCTTTTCTTAATGAAGTCTATATTGAAAGCAAAAAGCATCTTATTATTGAATTTATTGGTAAATTTACTAATATGATTCTAACTAAAGAAGACTACACTATAATCGATGCACTTAAAAAATATTCTCCTGCTGACAACAGCCCCCATACAATTTTAGGTGGAGTTAAATATGAGTCTCCAAATCAAGTTCAAAAACTTGTACCTGAAAATTATCAAAAAAATGCTTTTTTCAGCAATTATACCGAATCATTTTATGGAATATCGCCTTTATTAAATCAAGAAATACAATATCGTATAAATAATTTAAATCAAGCCTTCACTGATATCATTAAAGAAATATTAGAAAGTGAAAATTTATATATTTATCAAAATGGTAACAAGCAAGATTACTATTTAATTCCAATTTTATTTTTAAACACTCATTTAGAAAAATATCCTTTATTTCAAGGAATTAAAGAGTTTTATTATAAGAAAATGTTACAACTTAATTATCATGAAGCAACAAATCAAATTGAAAAAATCATTAACAATCATCTTCATAAAAACAAACTAAAAACTTCAAAATTAGAAGATGAAAAAAACAATCATATTAAAGCATTAAAAAATCGAGATTTAGGGGATTTATTATTTACTTACGCTTATATAGGAAAAATAGAAAATAATCAATTTATCATTAAGGAAGAAAATATTTGCATCAATATTGATCCTTCTATTTCAATAATCGAAAATGCTAAAAAATATTTCGCTAAATATAATAAGGCAAAAAAAGCACTACCTTATATCGATGAGCAATTAGCAATTACTCAAGTTGAAATTGATTACCTTGAAAACATCCTTATTCAACTTATTGATGCTGATTACTCCTCAATTATGCAAATAAAAGAAGAATTAATTAAAACAAATTATATATATGATAAAAGGAAATTAATTCCTAAACGTCAAAAAAAAGAAAAAAAGAAGAAATATCTACCCACATATTTTGTTTCTCCAACTGGTGTTAGTGTTGCATTAGGAAAAAACAACTTGCAAAATGAAGAATTAACTTTTCAAATCGCTAATAATAATGACACTTTCTTTCATGTTAAAGACTATGCAGGTAGTCATGTGGTAGTTTTTTCCAGTAATCCTGATGAACCTACCATTAGATTTGCTGCAAATTTAGCAGCATATTATTCAAAAGCAAGATTTTCATCATCTGTTCCAATTGATTATACACTAATTAAATATGTAAAAAAACACCCTGCTAATAAGCCTGGAATGGTAATCTTGAAAGAATTTAAAACAATATATATTGATCCAGAGAAAATTTAGCTTTAGCTGAATTTTGTTAAATAAAGTAGAAAAAACAAAACAAATATACCATTATTTTAAAAAATAATGGTCTTTTTCTTTTTTTTGTTGTATTATAATTCATTGAAGGAGTTGATTTTATGAAAAAATATCAAGTTTTTAAACCAATTATTTTTTACATTGCCTTTTTCATATTTAACTTCCTAAATTCATTTGCACTTTTACGAGGTTGGTTTAATCCTAACATTAGCCCAGACAACTCAATCGCAGCGATTTTACTTGCTACAATCGGCGATTTAGGAGTTTTATCACTTATATTTATAATTATAATTTCATTTATAAAAAAAGATAAAAATCGAGTTCGAATTTTTTCATTTATAAGCTTGTTGTTATATGTTTTTATTATATTTCTTCAAGGATTTTCAAATATGTTTTCAACTCTATTCTCATATACTCAATTAGTTAGTTTCAAAAATCCATCGCAAGGAAAACTAATCAGTAGTTATGTGTCTTATTTTTTAGGAATGTTTAAATATTGGAATATCTTGTTACCTACCTTAATGTTTATTCTATTGCTCATTCTTAGATTATTCATTAAATATAGTAGTCAAACTAACAAAGCAAAAATAACTCCTCGTTTAATTGCTCTTAGCACAAGTATTATAGCAATACTATTCCCAACAATTATGTGCACTACAAATCTTAAAAATACTGCAAATGAAATATCAATGAATGGACTTTATGGTAGTAGTCAAATGGGGACATATAACTATTACCTTTATAGTATTAAAGATTTATGGAAAACAAAGATAAAAATAACAAATGAAAAAGAAGCACAAATCACAACTTTTTTAAACAATCATCAATATACTAACAATTATAACAAGATGTCTGCTTCAGCAACTGATAAAAATCTAATTATTTTACAATTAGAAGCTATCAATAATTTTGTAATTAATCTTAAAGTCGATAATGAAGAAATCACTCCAAACCTAAATTATTTAGTAACTCAAGGCTATTACAATAATAGATTTTATAGTGCTGCAGGAATGGGAAATACATCTGATTGTGAATTTTCTTCAATTATTGGACTTTATCCAAATGGAAATGATTTATCAATTTTTGAATTAGATGACGAAAACTTCCCTTCAATTGCAAAGGAATTTAATAAAAAAGGTTATAATACTTTTTCAATTCACGGAAATGATGGAGGCTTTTATAATAGAAATTGTCAGCATTTATCATTATTTGGTTTTGATGAACATATTGATAAAACTAAATTATTAGCCAGAAACAATGACTTAACGCTTATTCACGATTGGATAAGTGATGATTCACTTCTTCAAGAATGTGTAAATATCTATCAAGAACAAAACAAAGCATTTTTTTCATATAATATTTTAGTATCATCTCATTCGCCATTTGGTGAATCAGCTGAAGTTACATCATATGAAAATGATAAGTTAACTTCGCTTGCTAATAATTATTTAAGCTATGTTAAATATGTTGATATGGCAATTGGAAATTTCATTGCCAAATTAAAAGAAACTGGTTTATATGACAATAGTGTCATTGTTATTTATGGTGACCACACATCATCTTTACTTCAAAAAGATACTGAAAGTATTACTCAAAAAAAATACAATGATATTGAATTTAGATTAGAAATGCAAAATGTTCCCTTTATTATATTAGGAAACACTATTCCTCAAACATTAGACACATCAGTTCATTCAAACATTGATATTTTTCCTACTATCGCTAATCTTTTCAATCTAAACCCTCAATATAAATTTGGAATTGATATGTTTTCAACAGATAAATCATATGTTTATAATCCAAGAAGTTTAGATATTATTTATGATGATTATATTATTTTATCTCCTTCTAAATCTATTTATTACACTAATAAAAATGCTCCTAAAATAAGTCAAAAAGAAATTAATTCTCTAATAAACGATTTTGAAGAATATAAATATTTAAATGATTTATTGGTTTCATCAAATTATTTCAAATAAAAAAGGAACTGTCTGTATTTCAATATACAAAAAGTTCCTTTTTTTATCGTATATTAATAAAATAATTACTGCCAAATGAGGACAATTCACCTTTGATAGGATCGACACAATATTCAACAACTCTACTATTACCTATTTTATACCACTGTTCATTAATATCTTTACATATTTCATTAGCAATTTTTTGAAATAAAACTTTTGAAATGCTAGAGTTTTCAATTTCTTCACCATCATCATTTCCCGTCCAAACAGCAATAACATAGTTAGGATTATAACCAATTACATAGTTATCACTTTTAGTTGAACCTGTTTTGGTAGCAAATAGCTGTTTGGTTTGATAATTTAACATCGTAGGTTTAATGTTTTTATAAGCATTTTTATCATAAGGAGCTAATAAACTTGATGCTAAAACAATAAGATGATCATATGAAAGTATTTTGCTAAATCTATTAGCGTTATTATATAACACTTCGCCTGAAAACGTTTCAATTCTTTTGATAAAGCTTGGATAATATTTTTTGCCTAATGATGCAAAAGTATGATACATATTTGTTAACTCCATTAAAGTCATCTCAGTAGTTCCTAATGCAAGTGAAGGCAAACAATTTTCTTCATCAGTAAATAGTTCTAAAGCATTCTTTAATAATTTACTTCCTAAATATAACATTGTTTTCACTGCATAAATATTATCACTTGTTGCTATTGCTTCAAGCATTGTTATTTTTCTATTAGGATAAATATCGCCATAGTTAATCGGAGCATAATCACCATAATCTTTAATATGGAAGACTGTTCTTTCGCTCATAAGTTTAGTAAGTGGAGTAAAATTATTAAGCAAAGCTAAATAATATAATAAAGGTTTAACAGTTGAGCCAATTTGTCTCTTACTATTAAGAGCACGATTATAGGTCGATTTTAAATAATCTTTTCCTCCAAATATTGCAACCACCTCAGGAGTATCCGTCTTCATAATAACAATTGCTAATTCCAGTTTTTCAAGAAGTGAATCATATTGTTTAATTATAGTATTAACTTTTTTGTATACATTTACATCTAGATATGTATAAACTTTAATACCTTGAGCTAATAATTTATTAACATCATACCCTAAATTCTTTAATTCTAAAATCACACTATCCCGATAATAATTTATATTAGTTGTATTCTTATGTTTAATTCTCTTTATTTCTAAATGTTCATTTTTTGTTTCTTCATAACAATTAAAATTAATAATTTTATTATCATATAACGCTTTGAGAACAACATTTTTTCTTTGTAAAGCTTTATTATTCACTTCATCATAATAATATGTATTAGGAGAATGAACTAAACCAGCTAAAAATGCGCTTTGAGCCAAAGAAAGATTAATACTTGGTAAATCAAAATAATATAAACTAGCTGCTTCTACTCCATATAAATCACCACCAAAAAAAATATTATTTAAGTATATCTCAATGATTTCTTCTTTTGAAAAACTATTTTCTAATTGAATTGTATAAAAAGCTTCTTTCAATTTTCTTTCCCAACTTTTATTAGAATCTAAAAATAAAGTTCTTGCTAATTGTTGAGTAATTGATGAAGCGCCTTCTTTTTTTAAATCCCCACTTATTAGATTATTATACATAGCTTTTATCATCCTTAAATAATCGAAACCATTATGATTATAAAATCTCTTATCTTCTAAGGTAATGAAACAATTAATAATGTTTTTATTAATTGTTTCATAGGTAATATAATTTGTTTCTTTACCTTTAATTTGATTGAAAATAAGTTTATTATCATTATCATATATTTCAATATAATTAGTATAATTAAGTTTTGGTAATGGTTTAATATATGTGATTGTAATTATTCCTCCATATAAAGAAATAATAAAAAAAAGTAATAAAAAGAATATAAAAAATGTTTTTTTCAAAATAAACACCTTCTTTTCTACTTTTAGTATTTGTAATATTTGCTAAAAAAATATATAATATTCTTGTTATTTTATATGGAGGAGTTATTATGAGTCAATCTTGTAATCACGATTGTGCTAATTGCCAAGAAAATTGCGAGCAAAGAGACCCTAAATCATTTTTAGTTGCTCATCATCCTAATAGTAATATCAAAAGCGTTGTCGGTGTTGTTAGTGGTAAGGGAGGAGTAGGAAAATCTCTTGTTACCTCACTACTTGCTGTTACCACAAATAAAATGGGATTAGGAACTGCTATTATGGATGCCGATATTACTGGTCCATCTATTCCTAAAGTTTTTGGAATTACTGAAAAAGCCACTGGAAATGAACAAGGTATTTATCCAGTTACAACTGCATCTGGCATTGATATTATGTCAATGAATTTAATATTAGAAAATGCAGATGATCCTGTTATTTGGAGAGGTCCTGTTATTGCAGGTACAGTTACTCAATTTTGGACAGATGTTGTTTATGAAAATGCAGATGTATTGTACATTGATATGCCACCAGGCACTGGAGATGTAACCTTAACAGTTTTTCAATCAATTCCACTAACTGGAATTGTAATAGTTACTAGCCCTCAGGATTTAGTTTCTATGATTGTAGCAAAAGCTGTTAATATGGCAAAATTAATGAATATTCCTATTTTAGGAATCGTTGAAAACTATAGTTATTATGAATGTGATGAATGCCACAAGAAAGTTGAAATTTTTGGAAAATCAAAAATTGAAGAAGTAGCTAAAAAATTTGGTATTGAAACAGTAGTTAAACTACCATTAGATCCTAAACTTGCAAAGCTTTGCGATGAGGGAAAAATTGAGTTGTATGATAAAAACGACTTACAACCAATTATCGAAAATTTATTAGACTAAAAAATAAAAAGAGTTAAGAAGCATTATATTCTTAGCTTTTTTTGACTTAAGCAAAGAAACTACTGCTTTTCTCTTTTTAATCTTGTTGAATTATTTATAATTCAATGTTATAATTAACCGAGTTGGGTGAGAATATGAAAAAAGTTTTTTTAAATTTTACAAGTATTATTAAACAAGAGGGACATCAACATAAAACTAAAATTTTTGTTCCTGGAGTTTTAAGTACATTAAGCAACGGAAATCAATTAGTTTTTAATGACACTAGTGATAATCAAGTTGTAAAAACTAGAATCAATTATTCAAGTAATCATGTATATATTAGTAGAGAAACAAATCCTCCAACAAGAATGACATTAATGAAAAACCAATATATTGAAATGTTATATCCTACTCAATACGGAGAACTTTCAATGCAAACTTTCTTAGATTATATTGAAATATCAAAAAATGGTTTACATTTTAGTTATAAGTTAATTTATCAAGAATCAATTTTAGGAGAATATCAGATTGATATAGAATATAAGGAGGGATAATATGGCTAATGCTATTGAAACAAAATTAATTAATACAATTAAAAATGCCTTAATAAAAGCATTTCCGGATTTAGATATCAGTTCTGTAAATATAATGATTGAGATTCCTAGTATTCAAAAATTCGGAGATTATTCTTCAAATGTTGCAATGCAACTTACAAGAATTTTAAGGCAAAATCCTCGTAATATTGCTGATTTAATTATTAATAATTTAAATCTTGATGAGGGTGACATAGAAAAAGTCGAAATTGCTGGTGCTGGTTTCATTAATTTCTTTATGAAAAAAGGAAGTCTAGGTACCATTATTCAAACAATTATCACCCAAGATAAAAGTTTTGGAAAAAGTAACTATGGAAACGGTAAAAGTTATGACGTTGAATTTGTCTCAGCTAATCCAACAGGAGATTTACATTTAGGACATGCAAGACAAGCCGCTTTAGGAGATTCAATTTGTCGTTTACTAGAAGCCGTTGGATATGAAGTCGAAAGAGAATATTATATTAACGACGCAGGAAATCAAATTCATAATTTAGCATTATCATTAAAAGCTAGATATAATCAAATATTTGATCCTAATTATAAAATGCCTGAAGATGGATATTTTGGTCCTGATGTAATAGGAATTGCTCAAAATCTAGCTCGTGAAGTTGGTAATAAATATGCTAATTTAGAAGATGAAGAAACTTATCAATTTTTTAGAACCTATGGTGTAAAAAAAGAATTAGAAAAATTACAAAAAGATTTAGCAGACTTTAGAGTAAACTTTACTGTTTGGAGTTCGGAAACTGAAATTAGAAAACAAGGTTTTGTTGAAAAAGCAGTCAACACACTTAGAGATAAAGGCTATTTATATGAACATGAAGATGCAACATGGTTTAGAACAACTGATTTCGGTGATGATAAAGATCGTGTTATTATAAAAAAAGATGGTTCATATACTTATTTAACTCCAGATATTGCTTATCATATCCAAAAATTATCTCGTGGTTATGATTTCCTTGTAGACCTACTTGGAGCAGACCATCATGGATATATAGCAAGAATGAAAGCTGCAATTCAAGCCTTAGGTCATGAACCTAATAAGCTTGAAATTGAACTAGTACAGATGGTTCGCTTAATTAAAGATGGACAAGAAATGAAAATGTCAAAGAGAACTGGTAATGCTGTAACAATTAGAGAATTATGTGAAGATGTAGGAATTGATGCAGTTAGATATTTCTTTGTTGCTAGAAGTGCTTCATCTCATTTAGATTTTGATTTAGATCTTGCTGTAGCATCTTCAAGTGAAAATCCTGTGTATTATGCCCAATATGCTCATGCAAGAACTTGTCAAATTTTAGAACTTGCTAAAAAGCATAATTTAAAAATCAATACTGAATGTAAAAACTTAGAACATATCAAGGAAATAGACCTAATGAAATTTTTAGCTACCTTCCCCGATGTTGTTCTTGAGGCAGCACATTCATTTACACCAAGCAAAATAACAAACTACACACAAAAACTTGCACAATTATTCCATGCGTTTTATAATGAATGTAAGGTTATTGATTTAGCAAACATTGAATTGTCGCAAGATAGACTAGCACTTGTAGAAGCAACTAGAATCACAATGCGAAATGCTTTAAATCTTGTTGGAGTAAATGCTCCAAATAAAATGTAAATTAAGGAGGAAAAAATATGTTAAATAGAAATCAAAAATCAATGCGTGATATTGCTTATGACTTACTAAGTAAAAAGAAGAATCCTGTAGTTTTTGATAAATTATGGAAAGAAGTTTCAGAAATATTAGGTCTTAGTGAAGAAGAAGCCCAAGATAAAATTGGAAGATTCTATACTCACATTACATTAGATGGTCGCTTTGTCTTATTAGAAAACAATACTTGGGATTTAAGAAGTCGTCATAAATTTGAAGAAATTACTATTGATATGAATGATCTTTATGATGAAGATGAAAGCGAAGAAGATATCATTGATGAAGACGATGATGATGGATATTTAGATGATGAAGAAGACGATGAAGATTCTAAAAAAACATCTAAAAATATCTATGAAGATGATGATATTAATGACATTTAAATAGGATTAGCTAATAAAGCTAATCCTTTTAGTTATTAAGGAGAACTATAAATATATGAAAATAAACAATAAAAAAACACACTGGAATGAAGTTTCTAGTTGGTATGATGAATTAGTAGGACAAGATGGTAGTGATTACCATATTAATGTAATTTTTCCAAACTTACTTCGTCTTTTAAAAGAAAGAAACAAAGATAAAAAAACACAATACATTTTAGATCTTGCTTGTGGTCAAGGTGCTTTATGTCGCTTTTTAACAAAAGAAGGATATAAAGTAACTGGGGTAGAACTTGCTAAAGATTTACTTAAATCTGCTCAAGCAAGAACAAAAAATAATTCAATTACTTATCTTTATGGCGATGTCACCAAATTATTAGATGAAAACAATAATCTTATTAAACCATTTAAAGAAAACACCTATGATGCTGTCACTATTATTTTAGCAATTCAAAATATTAGCCCCTTAAGTCCAGTTTGGCAGGCTATAAAAAAACTTTTAAAACCAAATGGTGATTTATATATTGTAATGATGCATCCCTGTTTTAGAATTCCTCAATATGCAAATTGGAATTGGAATGAACAAGAACATCGACAAGAACGTACTATTTGGAAATATTTAAAAAGTAAAGAAATACATATTACTGCTCATCCTGGAAAAAAGGCTTATAATCTAGATGATACTACAACAACTCATTTCCATCGTCCTCTTCAAGCCTACATTAATACATTAAATAATGCTGGTCTTAGCATAACACATTTAGATGAATGGATATCACATAAAAAAGAACAAAAAGGAATCAAATCCGAAGCAATTGATCTTTCAAGGGAAGAATTCCCAATGTTTCTTTGCTTAAGAGCAACTAAAAATGCTTAACCAATCGAGTTAAGCATTTTTTCTATTAATTTTCAATTAAAGCTTATTTCCTTATAAGGTAAATCATTGCTATACACAATATTTTCGCCATAAATTGTTTTTAATTTATCTAAAGTAATAACATTCTTAGCTAAACCACTATCAAATATTTTTCCATCTTTAAGTAAATAAACTACACTTTCTAAATATAGTGCATGATTAGGATTATGGGATGAAAGTATAATTGTCTTTCCTTCTTTATTTGCTAATTCTTTTAATATCGATAAAATTTTATATTGATTTTTAACATCTAAAGCTGATGTCGGTTCATCAAGCACTATTATATCAGTATTTTGAATTAATGAGCAACAAATAGCTACAGTTTGCCTTTCACCACCACTAATTTCATTCATTTTCTTATCAAGCAAATGTAATATTTCTAATTTTTCTGCCATTTTTTCAACTTTATATTCATCATTTTTATTAGGAGATTGATAAAATTTTAATTTATTTATATTACCAAATAATAAATAATCTCTAACTAGGAAATCATCTATGTGATTACTCTTTTGAGATACATATGATAATTTTTTAGCATATTCTCTTATATTGATTTCTTTGACATTTTTGTCTTCAAAATAAATTTCACCATTATAACTATCTAAAAGTCCAGCGATAATTTTGATTAATGTTGTTTTTCCCGAACCATTCAAACCTAACAAAACATTAATTGTTCCCTTTTTAAAACAAACATTCAAATTATCTAAAACTTTTTTACTTTTTTTATTATAACTAAAAGTTAAATTACGCACATCAATCATTATCATATATTGTATCCCTCCTAACAAAGAGTAATGCAACAAAAATAATTGTGCCAAACAATCCTGTAACTGCAGATATAGGTATTTCTGCTGCTGTAAAAGTTCTTGAAATAACATCGCTAATCACCATGAAAATTGCGCCAAAAATCATACAAAGAGGTAATGATTTTTTAGTATTTCTTCCAACCATTAATCTAACAATGTGAGGAACTACCAATCCTATCCAACTTATTGTACCTGCAATTGCCACTGAACTTGCAGTAAGTAAAGTAGCTAATACAATAATTAAAATTCGATATCTTTGATAATTAATTCCTTTTGTTTTAGCTTCATCAGGTCCAAGCGCTATAACATTAATACGATAACTTATCAATAAAAGAACTATCGAACAAATACCTACAATTGGTAATAACACATAAACATCAATCATCTTTGAATTTTCAAATGAACCCATCAGCCAAAAAGTAATTGTCGATAAAGTAGTTTCAGCATCTGCAAGATATTTTATAAATGATAAAATAGAACTCATACAACCACCAACAATAATCCCAGATAAAGTTAATATTGTTGATGATTTATTTCTCATTACCTTTGCAACAAATAAAGTTATAAATACGGTTAAAATACCAATTACAAAAGCAAAAAAGCCCACCCAAAATGTCGATAATCCAATTATAATAGCCAAAGCAGCACCTACCCCTGCCCCAGAAGAAACCCCAAGTAAATCCGGAGAAACTAATTTATTTTGAAAAACCTCTTGATAAATTAAACCAGACACACTTAAAGCAAGTCCTGTTAAAATCGCAATTATAGTACGTGGTAATCTTAAATTAATTATAATACTACGTTCTATAGCATAATTTTCTTTAGAAAATATAATTTTAAAAAAGGTAGATATAGATATTCTGTATCTACCTAAAATCAACGCCAATATAAACACAGTTAAAAATAACATCGCTAAAACAATAAAATAAATATATAAAGGTAAATTTTTCCTTTTTGCTTTATTCAAGAGAATTACCCTCCCTACTTAAGCCATTTAACATATTGTTAGCTTCAGCATCTGTTATTTCCACTTCAAAGAATATCCTACTAAGTTCCTGAATTTGCAATTTAACATCATAGTTAAATAAATCAGGATAAAATTTATTTGCTTGATCGCATAGAAAAACTGAAGTAAACACTGATATTTGCTCAAACATCGTTAAACCAATTGGTATATTATATATTTGATTATTTTTTACTGCATCAAGATTTATATATGGTTCTTTTTGAAGTTCATTAATTAATGTTTTTTGATAAATACCACCGACAACAAATACATCAGGATTTTGCGCACATATTTCTTCTGCTGATGGCTTATTAGTCTCAAAGCGATTATTAAGTGGTATCATTCCTAAAACCTTATATGCATATTCGGTAAAAGAACCAGCATTATCAGTATAACTAATACCTTTATTTTTATCACCACGCACATAATAAATAGTTCTTTTTTCCCCTTCAAAACCGGCTAATTTAGTTTGAATATCACTAATAATAGATGATAAATTATTTTTCCATATATCAACCTTTTTACTTACTTCTTTATCATCCCATAATCTTTTTACTAAATCAGCTAAAAAATAAACATAATTACTATAATCTGGATTCCCATATAAACTAACACACAAAGCAGGTACACCATGTTCATTTAAATTATCAGCAATATAACCTTCTGGTGCAAAAACTAAATCAACTCCTCGAGAAATAAATGTTTCATAACTTTCCTCGTATTGTAAACTATATCTCTCATTTACATTTGCATCAAATACTGCAGCCCATTCATTAGACAAAAGGGATGAATAAACCCCATCAATATAATCCGAAAGTCCAAAAGCAATCAATAAATCATATGTTGTTCTAGAAACACATGCAACCTTTTTAGGATTCTTCTTCACTTTCACTGTATTTCCTAGCATATCAGTAACAGCAATAGTATCTTCATCATTGCGAAGATTACAAGAAGTTGAAATAGTACATGTAGATAAAATAGCAATCCACATTAAAACAATAGACAATACTTTTTTTAATTTCATTTTGACCTCCCTAAGAGAGACACTTTATTTAAAGTTGCTAAAGACTTAAAGTGTCAATTTAAGTCTCTTTCGCATTCACTTTCTCTCTTATTGTAATTATCTTATCATAAAAACTATATTTTGTATATTTTTTCAATAAATACACTATTAAGAATTAATTTTCACCTAAATAGTAAAAATATGAATTTTTTTTTGCTAAGTTATCTTATTTTCAATTTCGAACCATTGACAATAGTACTAAATCATACTAAAATCCCTATGGGTGAATAAATAATGAATAAAAAAATTAATGAAAAATGGGAAGAAATCTGCAAATGTATGAAAGAATTTGATGAAGTATACCATAAACTTGCAACCTACTTTAATTTATCTGATAGCAGTTTTTGGATTCTATATGATTTATATACTGCCAAAGACGGTTATACTCAAAAAGAATTATGTGATAATTGGTATGTAAGTAAACAAACTATTAATTCAGCAATTAAATATCTATTAAAAAAAGAATATATAACTTTAACCCATGAAGAAGATAATAAAAAAAATAAAAAAATATTTCTTAGTGATAAAGGCAGAGATATAGCACAAAAAACAATAGAAAAAGTTTTAGAAATTGAAAATAAATCTTTTATTAATATCGACATAAAAGAAATGAATATCGTTATCAATTTTTTTAAAAAACAAGCCACAATATTAAAAAGTGAAACAAATAAATTAATGAAGGGAGAATTAGAAAATGAATAGAATAATTACAATTAGTAGAGAATTTGGAAGTGGAGGAAGAGAAATCGGAAAAAGACTTGCTGAAGAATTAGGTTATTCTTATTATGATTCTGAAATAATAACACTTCTTGCAAAAGAAACAGGAATGGCCGAAGACTACTTAAAAAAGATTTCTGAAAATGGCATATATCAATATGCTTTTATGTTTACTAAATCGTTTTCAAATTATAATAAACTACAAAATAAACAAACAGAGATATTGGTAAAACAGGCAAAAATATTAAAAGAAATAGCCCAAAAAGGTAATTCAGTTATCGTTGGCAGAGGTGCAAATAGTATCTTAAAAGAATATAATCCTATGAATATTTTTGTTTATGCTAATATGGAAGCAAAAATAAATCGTTGTAAAGAAAAAGCAAATCCAAATGAAAACATAAATGATAAAGAACTTGAAAATAAAATTAAAAATATTGATAAAAATAGAAAAGCATTTAATAATTTGATTTCAAATAATGAATGGGGAAATAAAGAAAATTATGATTTATGCATAAATACCTCTAATTTAGAAATCAAAAAAATAATCCCTGCACTTAAAGAATATATAAATAATTGGTTTGGAGGAAGATAAAATGACTATTAATCTATCAGAACACTTTACTTATAAAAAATTAATAAAATTCACTTTACCAACAATAGTAATGATGATTTTTACTTCAATTTATGGCGTTGTTGATGGTTTATTTATTTCTAACTTTGTTGGTAATAGTGCCTTTGCTGCTATTAATTTGATTATGCCTGCAATTATGATAATTGGAACAATTGGTTTTATGATTGGAACAGGAGGAAGTGCGCTTGTTTCTAAAACCCTAGGCGAAGGTGATACAAAAAAAGCTAATAAGTACTTTTCAATGCTAATATATTTAGAAATAATACTAGGAATTGTATTTACTATAATTGCGTTAATATTTATTGAACCTATCGCAATATTATTAAAAGCAACTGATAATATGATGAATGATTGTTTGACTTATGGAAGAATACTTCTGATCGGAATGACTGCATTTATATTACAAAATAGTTTCCAATCATTTATGGTTGCAGCTGAAAAGCCACAATTCGGTCTTATTATATCGGTGTTATCAGGCCTAACAAACATAATATTAGATTTCCTATTTATCTATATATTTAAATGGAAAGTAGCTGGTGCTGCAATAGCAACAATAACAAGTCAGTTTGTCGGAGCTATTATTCCGCTTATATATTTCATTAGAAAGAATAATACATTACTAAAATTAGGCAAAACAAAATTTGAACTATCTCCGATAATTAATACTTGCATAAATGGTTCCTCAGAAATGGTTACTAACCTTTCTATGTCTCTTGTAAACATCTTATTCAATATGCAACTCATGAAATTCGCAGGAGAAAATGGAGTATCAGCATATGGTATTATTATGTATGTCGGTTTCTTATTTGTTGGAACCTACGTTGGATATTCTGTCGGCTCTGCCCCAATAATTAGTTATCATTATGGTGCTAATAATAAGGAAGAATTAAAAAGTATATTAAAGAAAAGTTTAAAATTTCTTAGTGTAGTTGCAATTATAATGACCATACTAGCAGAGATATTCGCTAAATTATTAGCTAGCATTTTTGTTAGTTATAATAAAGAATTATTAGAATTAACAATTAATGCTTTAAGATTATATTCGCTATCTTATATCATAAGTTGGTTCAATATATTTGCCTCATCATTCTTTACTGCCTTAAACGATGGAAAAGTATCTGCACTTATATCATTTGTTAGAACTCTTTTATTTCAAGTAATATCTATTTTAATTTTACCTCTCATTTTAAAAATAAATGGGATTTGGCTTTCTGTAGTATTTGCAGAAATTCTATCATTAATTGTTAGTGTAATCTGTT
This sequence comes from uncultured Eubacteriales bacterium, assembly GCA_964646425.1. Lineage (GTDB taxonomy): Bacteria > Bacillota_I > Bacilli_A > RFN20 > JAISJY01 > CAZYEI01. The sequence goes on from CAZYEI010000006.1 coordinate 45,824, forward strand.
TTATAGCTAATAGAAAAAAATATGAATATATTTAGATCAACATAATTGTTGATCTTTTTTAATATATAACTACTTATAATATGCATTTCAAAAAAGGTCTAGCACATTTTTTTGTGCTAAACCTTTTCTTATATATCTATATTCATCATTAATTAGGTTAAATACTTTTAACTACCATTTTTACATTTTCATGAGTACATTTATCCAAAAATTCGTCTATATTCATCCACTTAACAAATATCATTCTTTTCTCTTTAGGTAAAGGTTCACCTTCACTTTTTACTTCAAAAAGAAACGGAGTAATTGTTTTTCTAATAAGTTTATTTGCTGGTGTTAGAAATTCATAAGAAAATGATGATAATTTCTTAATTAAATTATCTTTAGAAATGACAATATTAGTTTCTTCAAAACATTCTCTTATTGCTGTGTCAATCAAAGATTCATTAATTTCATTATGTCCCTTTGGCAAAGATAGTGTTTCTTTCCCATAAATCAATTCATTTGTGACAAGAATCTTTCCTGCAAATAAAACCACAGCCATTGCACTTATTTCTTCTGTAGCATTGCTAGGATTAATAAATTCACTAATTGCTGTCCTAACTTCATCTATATCTAAAATCGAATCTTTCAGTTTTAAATTAAATTTATGTCTTTCAATTCCCAATACATGATTAGAATACTTAGAGTCATTAAACCATTTTTCTAAGCAAGAAATAAAATCTGGAGATTGCTCTTTATCACCATAAACACCTATGATAAATAGTTTTTTGATTAAATCATTATATTTTTCTTCATTATGCATAAAAAAATCTTGGCTTCTCTCATTAAATCCAAAATACAATGATGATTGATTCCCACAATACATAGGCACGATAAAAATTATTTTATCAAATTTTTGCATATCTTCAAATATATTATATATCTCATCATTGTGATATTTGCACCAACTAGAAAAACATTCATAATCACAATTAGTACACATATGATATTGCTTATCACGAAAATAAATAATCTTGTCTTGTTCAGTTGATAAAAAATGAGCAATATTATCGCAATTTCCATTTTTTCTTGCTGAAAAGCTAATAAATAATTTCATAAATTCCGACTCCTCTTACTTAATAAAATGTCATAAGCTCTTTATCATTTTCTTATTTTAAAATATTTGTAGTTTTTTAATTGGATGTCTTATAACTGTTTTTAATTTACTAATATCGCATTTTCTTGGATCACTTAAATATATCTCATGATGATATCTTTCATCTGTTATATCTAGTTCATATCCATTTTCTTTAATATATTTGTGCATTAAATCAACTGTTCTCGGTTCATCATCATAAGAACCAATATGCATACATTGAACACACAATCCTTCATTATAAGTTATAAACTCAACTCTTGAAAAATCTTGTTTCTTTTTCTTTGTTGCTTCTTCAATAGCCCAATTGAAATCTTTTTTAGTTACAAAATCTGGCACTCTAATAATAGATATAAAGTGCATAGTATTTTTATTTTTATAATCAATACAGCCTTTTAATCCATCTTGCCACCAAAATCCTTCAAGTGGAGGAACAACATATTCAAAAAAGCCATTTATTTTATGTGAACCTTTATAGCTCATCTTTATTGTATAAGCAATAGCATATAAAAGTCCTATTGTACTTTGATAATCTCCTCCTGCTTCATTAGGATTTCCCGTTCCTCTAATTGCAATATAATTAATTGAAGGAATTTCTATTATACTTGGTTTATTTTTTGGCATATAAAATTCTTTATACTCTTTTTTATAATCAAATGTCATCTGTAATCTCCAATCATATCAACAAATTTTAATTTATCATTTACTTTGAATATTTCTTCTTTACGATTTTTCCTATAATAAATACTATAATGCTTGGTAAAATAAATTCAACCATTCTTTCAACTACAAATACATAAAATGGAGCTGAATTATTTAAACTGTCATATTTAAAATAATCTATTCCTAATCTAATAGCAAATCCGATAATTAAAAATATACAAACTACATATAAAAACTTGTAAATATTTTCTTTTTTCATCGTCTTTCCTCCAACAAACAAACTATTATTTTTGGTGAATTTATTATATCATATTTTTATTTATAAATATTAAAATCTCAATTATTTATTTTATGTTTATTTTTTGATTTCATAAAAGTCGAATTTTACAATTGTTATGCTACAAAAGTCTACTGAAATACGTTTTCAAATAAAATTTTGTGTATAAGTAATATATCGTTTACTTTACCAATTTCAATATTTGATTTTAATAGTTTGATTACACCTAAATTAACCATTGTAGTTTCATAATCAATTTGTTTACTTGCATATAAGTTTAAAATATTCTTATTTTTTCACTTACTTTTTCATTTCCAGCTGTTGATTCCATAATCATTGCAAAATTAATATATTCTTCATTTTTATTTTTCGCAGTTCTATATCAAAAGAAAAACCACCTTTTAAAATAACTTAATTCCAAAACATTGATACTGCATATGAAGTGTTAACACCTAATCTTTTAAAAAATTTTCTAACTGAACTTTTACATCTGGCTCAATTCTAATATGAATCACTTTTGTCTTATTTATCACTTTATCCATTTTGAACCCCCACATTATTATTGCATCACATTTGATACACATTATTCGATTTTTTAGTTATCTTTAATAAATAAGCAAAAAAAACAGATCTAGCTATGTTTTTGACTAAATAGATATAATTCAATAAAAATAAGATATTTGTGAAATACTTATCTATATACTATAATGTGTACCATCGACTATTTGATACAATTTGCGTACATCCTTAAATTTTCGGACATGTGAACTTGTATCAGTTTATAAATAGTATATTGTTAATCCTATTGATATTAACTAAAGTTATTAATGTTAATAAGATTTAAATTAATATTTATGATAAATACAATAAAATATCTAAGTTTCCCATCAGTTCCATAATAACCTAATGTTTTACACTACTATGTAGGTTTGACCTTTTTAACTATACTCCTACAAATTTGTATCAAATACAATTATTTTATTTTGCGCATATACTTCTATCGCTTTAACAATTTTTTTTCTTTTATCTAAATGGATTTCAGTTCCATCAAAAGCTTTAATTCTTAGTGCTGGATTTCTCATTATATTTGCTTCATCTATTGTATCTATTTCTTCCCATTTAAGTTGTTTAACAATTCTACTTTTGAATAATATTTTAATACCGATTTCATCAATATATACAATTTGGAAAATCCAATAAAATCCTATGAGAAAAAATAAGACTATTAAAGATAAAGACATTATTAATAATATCCAACCAAAATTTTGCTCATAAGTTAAACTTAAAAAAAATCCAATAAGCAACAATATTACGAAAATCATTATTACAGCAAAATATGATATCGTTTGAAATAGATTTTTATAAAATTTCTGTTTTAACATAATCTTTCCTCCTAATTACTAAAATGCTGAAATTATTTTTTTCATAGACCTATTTAACTATAAATATAAATCTTTTTTTCTTATATAGTTATCAACAAACTTTAAATTTTTTTCATTATATATTAATTGTATTCTTTTATATTTTCTTCCATTTGAAAAACCATACTTAAATTTCTTTGTTTCATCAACAGAATAAATGCAAATCCAATTTTCTGAAATATATGTTCTACTATAATAATTTTGTAACCTGGCAACTTCGTAGTAACATTTATCAATGTCTAATACTTTTATCGTAAAAAGTAAGCTTTTTAATATTAATTTACTTTCTTCCACATAAAAATATTGTATGTGATGCAAAATTCCATAAATTGAAAACAAAATACAAAACGAAGAGATTATTAACCATATCACTTTAAATATTGTATCATCTTGATCTTTGAATAACATAAACGGAAGGAATCCAACAATCAATGAGAGTATAAGTAATACTAAATAGATTAAACTAGCATTTTTCGAATAACAATTAGCTTTTTTCATATTAATACCCTCCTGAAAGTAAATTTGAAATACCTGCATTAGCAAATGAATACATTGAAGATTTTACCCATTGCCCATTTGCTTTTAAAAATAGATGCCTACACAATTAAGAAACTTATTATGCGTTGGAGCATATCTATTATTTTTATCACCTTTTCATTTATTATATTAAATTGTGTCTTATAAATCAATTTTTATCACTCATAAAAAGTATACTAAAAAAGTAAGTCCACTCATAGAGTAAACTTACCTAGTTTTGCTTGTGAAAGTAATTTGCTATTTATTTAAAATTAAATTCTATTTTTGAGATTTCAGATATTTTAATTTGATACCTGTTTTTTGATATATATCCTTCTAACAATATGCTATTTCCAAAATAAGATAAATAATTTTCCATAATTTCAAATTCATATTTATCAACTTCTTCAACGAATTTTTCGTAATCAATCTCATTTATTTTATTTTTGTTGATTTTTGAGATTTCAATGTGTTCCCACATTTGCTCTTTGTTTAACTTTTCAATTTCTAAACACATTAAACATTCGGTTGTTTTAATTGTTTCGGTTCCTTTTTCATTCAAATTATAAATACCTGTCCCAAAACAAAATATAAGCGAATTTTTTTTAACGTAAATTCTTTCTACCACACAATCATGTAAGCCATATTTATAAAGATATTCATCAATATTTTTCATTCTAGAATCCCCCATAACTGAGGAAATTTCATATTATCAATTTCCATATTGTCTAATAATTCTTTTTGAGTATTAAATTCTTTGTGTAATATCACAGCATTACTTTCGACTACATTATATGAAAACGTTCCTTTTGGTCCATAACAAATATTAACAATTTTATTTTTATAGTAAAATTGAAATTCTTCTTTATTGACCAAATATCTTTCAAGAAATTCTTCATAAGTCATAATATCCGATATTTTAACTCTCATTTTTAAAACCACCTTTAATCAATTCAATAATAAATTTCCAAAAACTATTAATTTCTTTACTATGTGGCATTTCAGTATGCCAATGTGGAATTCTATGAACTCCAGGAGTTCCATGATTGTTAAATGCAATAGAATATCTAAGTTTTCCATCTTCACTAATTACACTATTTTTTGTGTATGGATTCCATTTATTGTTGCAGTATTATCTCCATCCCAAAACAAAATATAAGCGAATTTTTTTAACGTAAATTCTTTCTACCACACAATCATGTAAGCCATATTTATAAATATTTTTTCATAATAGAAATCACTAATCTCATAAAATCAAAATATATTATATTTTCATTTTTTTGAAAATCAATATCTTTACTTAATTTATTTTTAAGAGACACTATTTTTTCATATGAAACACTATCAATTTTTAAATATTTTAGAAAAATAGTACATTTCCCCTTTAAAAATTCATCAAACAAAATCTTATCTGGCGAATTCAAAAATTCGTTTGGTACACCTATTTCTAAAAAAAGTTTTACAATTTTGTTTTCAATTGAATTCATTTTACCCTCCTAATACATATAAAAATAGTGAAATGTAATAATATTACCTGATGAAGTATATAAACCATTAGCACCACTACCAAAGTATTTACTAAGTGACCAAGAATTTTGTAAGCCATTTCTGCTTAAATTTAACGTAAAATTCACACCATTGCTGTTAGCAAATTTAACAGCACCACTAGTATACTTAACAATTGAGTTTCCTTTTGTCAACCCCTTGTTAACAACCTCTTGAGTATAATAATATTTCATTGATTTATATTCCGAAGAGAATGTTCCCTTATCCCACTAAGATGCCGCTTTTGCTACTTGTACCCCACTGCTGATAGCCACTGTTATTCCACCAATTACTGCTCCTGACATAAATACATGCGCTGCCCTCTCAGCAAATCCAGTACAGAATTGTTCTGCTATTAATAAAGTAGACAATTTAAAATAGTCACTCTAATTTTTCTAATCCTATAATTAAACTTTTAGAATAATTCGACACGTCCAAGTAAGAAATCAATTAAATTGCAATGAAATATTCCGTTATCATCATAAAAATTATGCGGAATATCCATGCGAATAATAATCTTTTTGAAGAAATCTCGTGTTAAAAGCAATGATGATAATTCT
>CAZYEI010000007.1:0-49202 GCA_964646425.1 uncultured Eubacteriales bacterium
TTTTATTAAAAGGAGGAGTGTAAGATGAAAAAAATTATTTTATTATCAATATTTTTTTTGCTAATTGGTTGTAATTCTAATGTTATATCAAGTTTTAAGAATAATTCTATATCTCCAAATCTAAGTAATAGTAAATTTTCATCATCATCTGAGGGGATTATTATAAAAAAAGAACTAAATTACAAAGGCTTTGGCTTTGAAGCGAGCATTGATTATGAAAATAGAACAATTTTAGAAGAAATGAACTTAAATTTTTATGATATGAAGAATTATAAAGCTATTACTTCTTTTGAAAATTTTGAACAATTTAAAAATCAATATATTCTTAATGATATTGATGGTATCAATATTTATAATCAAAATTATTTTATCGAATTTAATGCGATAGTTATTTATTATATTGGCTCACCAACACTCGTAGATTCTACATTTACTAAAGTAGAATACTTAGAAAGAGAAGATAATACTAATGTTTATATGACATATGCATCTATTACTGGTGAAGGTATTCCAACAATAGCCGTTACCACATTTAATTTATTTATTATAGATTTACCTAAAGAAGTTAATCCAATATCAATTACATTCAATTTTATTGATTTAACAAAATAATAAGATATTTTCAAAAAATGGTTACGGTAAAAAGTAGCCATTTTTTAATTAAGTTTTAGAGTTTTGCTTTTATTTTGAGTATCAATCATTTATAATTAATGATGGTGATATGAATGTTTGATTATATTAAAGGAAAAATAAGTGATATTTCGCTTGATCGTATTGTGCTTGAAAATCAAAATATTGGTTATATTATTTTAGTTCCAAATCCAAGTGAATTTAATTATGGCTGTGAAGAAAAAGTTTATACTTATTTTCATATGCGTGAAGATGGAATAACACTTTTCGGATTTAAAAATAAAGAAGAAAAAAATGTATTTTTACGTTTAATTGATGTAAGTGGTATTGGCCCTAAAACTGCTTGTAATATTTTAGGAGCGACTACATATACTGCTTTAATTCAAGCAATTGAATCTTCTAATACTGCATTTTTAAAAAAATTACCTGGTATCGGTGCTAAAGCAGCAAGCCAAATTGTCTTAGATTTAAAAGGAAAATTAGTTATTAATGAAGAAGATAAAAAGGTAACTCAAAAATTATCTCAAGAGTTACAAGATACACGTGATGCTTTAAAAGGACTTGGTTTTAAAGTAAATGATATAGATATGGTTTTGGCTAAAATAGGAAATGAAGAAAAATCAAGTGGTGAATATTTAAGAGAAGCTTTAAAAATGTTAAGAAAATAGGGGGAATTTAGATGGAAGAAAAACGTATTATGGATGCTAATCGTGATACTAGCGAAGCATCTATGGAATTAACTCTAAGACCTCAAACTATCGATGAATATATTGGACAAGCGGCTGCTAAAGAGAATTTAAAAATTTTTATGAAAGCTGCTAGTCTTAGAAATGAAGCATTAGATCACGTTTTGCTATATGGTCCTCCCGGACTTGGAAAAACCACTTTAGCACATGTTATTGCCAATGAAATGCATGGAAACATTAAAGTGGTTAGTGGACCAACTATTGAAAAAACAGGAGATTTAGCAGCAATACTTTCTGGTTTAGAGGCTGGAGATGTTTTATTTGTAGATGAAATACATAGATTACCTCGTGTTGTTGAAGAGTTACTTTATTCTGCAATGGAAGACTATACTATAAATGTTGTGATTGGAAAAGATGCAGGTGCAAGGTCAATCAAGCTTGATTTACCACCTTTTACTTTAGTTGGTGCAACAACAAGAGCGGGAGATTTATCAGCCCCACTTAGAGATAGATTTGGAATTGTTTTAAAGCTTGAATATTATTCAAAAGAAGAATTATATCAAATTGTAAAAAGATCATCTAATGTTTTTACTACTCCAATCGATGAAGATGCAGCATTTGAAATTGCAACCAGATCAAGGGGGACACCACGTATTGCCAATAGATTATTTAAAAGAATTCGTGATTTTGCAACAATTAAAAATGATGGTTTCATATCAAATGAGGTTGCAATAGAGTCATTAGAGGCATTGAAAGTAGATTCATTAGGATTAGATAGTATTGATATTAATTATTTACAAGGAATAATTGAACGTTTTCATGGTGGTCCTGTTGGACTTGAATCTATTGCAAGTGCTATTGGAGAAGAAGTAATGACTCTTGAAGATGTTTGTGAACCATATCTTCTTCAAATTGGTTTTATAAATAGAACTCCTAGAGGTAGGGTAGCTACACCTAAGGCATATCTACATTTGGGAAAGCCTACCCAAATAATGTTTTAATTGTTGGTTAAATTTACTCCAATGATAGAACCTATATAGAGAGTTATACAACGAATTACTACATCAACCGTTGAAATATTTAATTTTGTTAATGAGAAGCAAAGGACAAAAAATAGGTAAATTAAAATAGAAATGATACCTATTAAATACCCCTTGCTTTTTATTTTTTTGCCAAGATATAAACCACCAATTAAAAATGAAATAGCACCAAAAATCTTGGTTAAAAGTAATCCAATATCCGAAGTTAGAACATCATTTACAATTAAAAGCGTGAAAATAAAAGAAATGAATAAACAAAGAATAGTAATAATTAATCCAGAAAATATAAAATATTTAGCTTTAATTTTCATAAAATTCTCCTCTTATATATTAGTATAATTTATGTATTAAATGTAAAAAATATGTATGGTGAAGAATATGTATTATATTTATGTTGTTAGTGAAACAATTTTATTTTATATTTTATTAATTTTTTTTATGAGAATAATGGGAAAACGAGAAGTAGGTGAACTAGGAGTTTTTGATATTATTGTTTTTTTTATTATTTCTGAATTATTTTCTATTTCGATAAGTAATCCTGATGGAAATATTTTTAAGTCACTAGTTCCCATTATAATTATTGTTTTATTACAATTGATAACATCAAAAATAACTTTAAAAAGTGTCAAATTTCGTAATTTAATTGAAGGTAAACCCTCACTTGTAATAAAAAATGGAGTTGTAAATTTAAAAGAATTAAAAAAGCAAAGATATAATATTGATGACCTATTAGTTCAATTACATGATAAAAATATTGATACTCCAAGCTTAGTGAAATATGCAATATTAGAAACTAATGGTAAATTAAGTGTATTTAAAAATGAAGATTGCAATGTTTATTATCCGTTTCCAATTATAAAAAATGGTGAAATTGATGAAAATATTTTAAAAGATTTAAAAATAAGTAGAGCAAAACTTATAAAAAAGATATATTCTCTTGGATATGATGATATAAAAAAGGTTGAACTATGTATTATCGAGAAGGATAGATTATATATTTTAAGTTCGAGTAATTAGATTTGTATTTATATGTTTTATATTTTTTAATATGATGTAAAAAATTGATATAATCATGGCAAATTCAATACCAATAACTTCAAAATAAGATATAAATCCAATCATTAAAATTACTCTAATGATACAACCATATACAGAAGTTTTAAAAGCTTCTTTTTCTAATGAAAGGGCATGCATTGCAGCGCTTATCGGTGCTTCGATATAATATAAAATACATGGGAAAACAAGAATTTTTACATAGTTTAAGCCAATGACTTTGCCATAAAGAATTTTTAATAATTGATTGGCAAAAATAAAGATAATTATTGAAAAAAATATTCCACTTATTAGTGATATTTTTAATATTTTATTAAAGATATTTTTTGCTTCGTTTACTTTATTTTGACTTAAATATTTACTCATGTTTGGAAGCAATATTGTAGCAAAAGAGTTAGCAAAAAATCCTGGTAAAAAAAGTAAAGGCATGGCATATGTTGTTAATTCGCTATATGAATGAGAAATATATGTATTAGAATAATTCATTAATATCATTATTTTTGTATAAATTACTGGTTCAAGCGCATAGGTGAATGAAGTTATTAATCGAGATATTGTAATAGGAAACGATATTTTAAATATAGAATTAAAATCATAATTATTTTTATTTAAACTTGATTGAATGAGGCTTTTAACATTCCTTTTAAATGGCTTTAAATGTGAAAATATTAAAGAAATAATTTGAAATATTTCACCTACACATACACCTATCATCGCAGCCATAGCGCCATATTTTGGTCCTTTTACCACAAAAAATGTACCAAATATTACAATAAAAATTATTCTTCCAATTTCTTCAAATATTTGACTTATTGCCGTTTGTACTATTTTATTTATTCCAATTAAATAAGCCTTTAAAAAGGAGCTAATCATTACAAGAGGTGCTAACAAAGCAACCATATATATAGTTTCTTTGGTTAGTGGATTATCAAAAAGAAAATTAGCAATAAATGGTGAAAAAATAATTAAAAAAAACATAATTATGATAGAACTAATAAGTCCAATAAAATAACTACTTATAACATATTTTTTTCGATTTTTATAATCTCCACTAACAAGTTTTGATATTGCTGTTGGTAAACCTTGTTGGGCAAGTGAAATAATAAAAACCATCATTGGTGCGATTAATGAGTAGATACTCATTCCTTCGATGCCGACAATTCTTGTAGTTGCAATCCTTGCAAATGTAGAAAATATTTTTGCAACTCCTCCTAAAATAATTAGCCAAAATGCTGATGAATAGATTTTATTTTTCATAATTATACCTCGATAAATATATTTATATTTTATGATTTTAAACAAAATATATGTATTAAAGTAATTAATTTATCACAAAATATAATTAAGTTTTTTTATATTTAAATTAATTATGAAATAGGACAATTAGATAAGTTTGTTTTGCTTTTTATATTATATATAAAATAAATAAATGTTTTACCTAAAAATATAATTATTATTTATTGAAAAATTATTTCTAAAGTGCTAAAATAAATAAGCCGTATGTATTTATGGCTTGTTTCATTAATTTTATCTTTAAAATTTAATGATAGTCTACTATGTAAAAATATTTCTGTTAAGACTAGAAGGAGGAATTTGAATGCGTAGATTAGTTGCATTTCTAGCTACCTTATATGCAATTCTTATTATTACAATCATAAGTGTTGTGCCATATTTTGGAAATAATGGTTTTCTAGAATTAAAAACTGATGTTAGTTTATCAGTTGATTATAAAGGTGGTTATGATATTCTTTACCAATTGGTGGATGAAAATGGAGAAACTATCAAAAATAATTCTCTTGCAAAGGAAGCTGCAGTAGCTATTCAAGAAAGAATTGATGCTGCTGGAATTAAAAGTTCTGAAATTTATGTAGAGGATTCAAGTAAACTTCGTGCTACTGTTGCTACAACTAAAAGTTCATCACTTAAAGCTGTTCAAAGTTTGATTGAATCAAACCTTGAAGTTTCATTTAGAGATGAAGAAGGAAATTTATTAGCAACAGGTGATGAAATGCTTGATAAAAACGAACCTGCTACAGTTGAAACTGGAACTTATACATATGTTACACTAAACTTGACTGCTGCAGGAGTTGAAGTATTTGACAATCAAATTATGAATAAGATTGAAACTGATGGAAAAGTTGTTGTTTGGCTTGGTTATACTGGACCAGATGATCATTCGGATATCGATGAAACTGATGATGAAGTAGTAATGGATAGCTTTAGTGAGTATGAACAATTGGCATCAATTGTTTCTCAATATGGATATTCATATCTAACTGAAGATCAACAAATGAGTTATAATCGTTATCGCTATAAAATCTTAACTTTTGCTACTATTAGTGATGATTTACGAAATCAAGGTGGATTGTCAGGAATGGGTCAAAATAAGTTAGTTTTAAATGCCGATTATACAACATCTCAAGCTCGTTCAATTGCTAATATGATTGCATCTGAAAAACAAGAATATTCATTTGAATTATTAAATGTAACAAAATTACCTGCCACACATGGCGAAACTGCATTTTTCAAAGTTGTAATTTCAGCATTAGTTGCTTTAGCATTTACTGCAATTTTATTGATTGTTTTATATCGTTTACCTGGAATTGCTGCAGTATTAACCTTGATTGCTTATGTTGGATTATCATTGGTTACATTTAGTGCTTTTGGTGGTGAGTTTGGTACAGAAATTATAGTTGCCTTAGTAGTTGCAGTTGCTGCTGCTATTGCGGCAATCACTTCTATGTTTGAACGTATTAATGATGAAGTTTATAAAGGAAAATCATTGGAACGTGCTTATTCTGAAGGCTCTAAAAAATCAAATTCAACAATCTTAGATTTCTCATTTTTAGTATTAATTGTTTCTATTGTTATGTTTATCTTTGGAAGCCGTGATATTAAATCAATAACTACAATGTTAATTATGGTTTCAGCTTATTTAATTTTAATTGTTATATGTTTAGGAAAATTATTAAGCAATTGTATTTATAAATCAAAAATATGTGCAAATCATCCAAAATGGTTTGGAATTGATGTAAAACTTATTCCTGATGTTCAAAATGGTGAAGAACAAAAATACTTTGGTAAATTTACAAATGTAAACTTTGTTAAAAATATATCAAAAGGATTTAAGACTATTTGTGCATTTGTTTTAGTCGGAATAATAGCAGGTGGCTTATGGTGGGGCTTTACTGGTAATCCATTAAATTTATCACGTGATTTTGCTACTGCGAGTGTTATTACAATTGAAACAAACTTAGAAGAATTTTATGTAGATGAAGGTTCTAATGATCAAAAGAATTTAGAAACTATTGAAAATTTAATTAATTCATGGAATATTCCTGTTGAACCTGCTGCTATTGAATTTGAAATTGATACATATGATAAATTAGATCGTATCTGCTATAAGTTAACATTTAATGAGAATTTAGATGATATAAAAATGAGTAATTCTAATTTATCAGTTGCTGAATATTTAGAAAATATTTTTGAAGATTTAGTAGTTAGTACTGAAATTAAAAATGAAGATAGTGAAGTTTCAGGTATTAATGATTGGTGCTTTACTTATTCTAATAATAAAATTTCATCACCAGTTATTGCTAAATTAACAGCTGGAAATTCATTTATTGTTTATTTAGTAGGCTTAGTTGCTGTAATTGTATATATTAGTATTAGATTTAAATATACTTATGCATTTGCAATGATTGCTGGACTACTTTCTGAAATTGTAATATTATTCGCTGCATTAACGTTATTCCATGTAAATATTACTATTGGTGTTTTTGCAACAATGATTGCAGTTTTATTCTTCTCATTGGTTTTAAAAGCAGTTTTATTTGATAGAATTAGAGAAAATGTTGCTGGTGGACGTAAAAAATCATACACACATGATGAAAGATTGACAATTGTTAATACTTCTATTCAACAATCTGCTTATGTTGGTGTCTTAATTATTGGTGGTACAATAGTTACTACTATTATCGTAATGTGTTTTGGAGGCTCTATTGTTGTTTCTGAATGCTTGACATTAATTTTTGGTATTATTGCAGCAGTTTTATCAACAATATTTATTACTTCTCCATTGTGGATTACATTTGAAGATAAATTAACTATTCGTCTTCATACTCCTAATGCTGATAAGAAAAAGAAAAAACCTAGAGTTGTTATCGATCCAGTTGAAGAACAAGTATTTATTGGCATTAATGATTAAATATGAAAAGGGGGTTAGAGATAACCTCTTTTTTATTTAAGATATAATAATATTTATTATTGTTTTTTTACAGAAATTTGTTAAAATTAAAGAATAAAGAGAAGGAAGGATTTTTTTATGAACTTTAATGATTTTATTGCTGATGTACCAAATTTTCCAAAAGAAGGAATTTTATTTAAAGATATTACTCCATTAATGCAAAATGGTGATGCTTATAAGGATAGTTGTGATGAATTTATTAAGTTTGCAACAGAAGTAGGTGCCGAATTGATTATGGGACCTGAAGCACGAGGATTCATTTTTGGTTGTCCTACTGCATATGCTTTGAACATTGGTTTTATACCTGTAAGAAAACCAAAAAAGTTACCTCGTGAAACAGTAGAAGTATCGTATGATTTAGAATATGGATCTAATACTTTATGTATTCATAAGGATTCTGTAAAGCCAGGACAAAAAGTTGTAATAATCGATGATTTATTAGCAACTGGTGGTACTGTGGACGCAACTATAAAATTAATAGAACAATTAGGTGGAATAGTAGTTGGCTGTGCTTTTTTAATTGAATTAAAAGACTTAAAAGGAAGAGAAAAATTAAAAGGTATTCCTGTAAAAACATTGCTAACATATTAATATTTAAAGAAATTTATAAGGAAGTGATTGTTAAATATGAGTTATACATATAATTTTGATGATGTTATTTCTAAATTAAATGAATATGTAAGCAAAAAAGAGAGTTATGATCTTATTGTTAAAGCATATAATTTTATGTTAGAAAAGCATGATGGTCAATATAGAAAAAGTGGTGAACCATATAGCAATCACTTAATTGCAGTTGCTTATATTTTAGCAGGGTTACATGCAGGTCCAACAACAATATGTGCTGGATTATTGCATGATACAATCGAAGATTGTGCTGTTACTTTCCAAGATATTGAAAGTAATTTTTCAACTGAAGTAGCTTATCTTGTTGATGCCGTAACTAAAGTTACACAATTATCAAATATAAATAAAGAAGACTATTTAGCTGAAAATCACCGAAAAATATTTATTGCTATGGCTAAAGATATTCGGGTTATTATCATTAAACTTGCTGATAGACTTCATAATATGAGAACATTAGAATTTCAAAAAGTTGAAAAGCAAAAACAAATTGCCAAAGAAACACTTGAAGTTTATACTCCTATTGCTCATAGATTAGGTTTAAATAATATTAAGACAGAACTTGAAAATTTATGCTTATTTTATTTAAATAGAGAAAAATATTTAGAAATTGAAAAATTACTACATACCAAAGAAGAAGAAAGACATGATGCAGTAGCAAAAATGGAAGAGAAGTTAAAAAAACTTTTAGATAAAAATAAACTTCCATATAAAATGTCTGGTAGAGCAAAATCTATATATAGTATTTATAAAAAAATGTATGTGAAAGGCCGAGATTTTAGTGAAATTTATGATTTACAAGCGTTAAGAATTATTACAAATACTAAAACTCATTGTTATGAAATACTTGGTTATATACACGCAACTTATCGTCCTATACCAGGAAGATTTAAGGATTATATTGCAATGCCTAAGCCTAATATGTATCAATCTCTACATACAACAATTATTGCTGAAGATGGTGAGATTTTTGAAATACAAATTCGTACAAAAGAAATGGATGAAATAGCTGAAAGTGGTGTTGCTGCACACTGGAAATATAAAGAAAACAAAGGTTATGATGCATCTAAAGAACAAAAAGAAATTGAAGAAAAACTTCATTGGTTTAGAGATTTTGTAGCATTATCTGATGAAGAATTACAAGATAGTGATGCAAAGGAATATATGAATGTTTTAACACATGATATTTTTGAAGCTAATGTATATTGTTTAACGCCTAAAGGAAGAGTTATTGATTTACCAAACGGAGCTACACCAATCGATTTTGCCTATAAGATTCATACTCAAGTTGGTCATACTATGGTTGGTGCAATTGTAAATGGAGCAATGGTACCATTATCAACAGTTCTTAAAACTGGCGATGTTGTTGATATAAAAACAAATAAAAACACTGGTCCTAATGAAGGTTGGCTACAAATAGCTAAAACTTCATATGCATTAAATCATATTCGTAAATATTTAATGAAACAAAATGTTGCTAAAAATCGTGATGATTTAATTTTAAATGGTAAGACATACTTTGAAATTGCTTGTCGTGATGATGGCTTGTCTTATAATGAATGTATTGCTTTTTTAGAAGATGAAAAAAATAAAAAAATATTATCTTTTGAATCTATAGAGGATATGTTTTTAGCAATCGGTGCTCGTCATTTAACAGCAGGTAATATTACAAATAAAATAAAACAAGAAAAGAAAAAAGAACAACAAGTAGTAGAAACTACACAAGAACTTTTAAATAAACAAAAAAAATATAATAAAACTGATTTAAATGGAAATAATTTAGGAGTAATTGTTGAAGGGATAGATCGCATTGCTATTTCAATGGCTCAATGCTGTTCACCAATACCAGGAGATCCAATTGTTGGTTATATTTCTAAGGGACTTGGCGTTAAGATACATCGCCATGATTGTCCAAATATTATTAATGAACATAAAAGAATTATTGCTGTTAGTTGGGAAAATGAAAAAGATGATAGTGTTTTACATGCTGTTTCAATTCAAGTAAAAGCAACTGATAGACCAAATTTATTAATGGATGTTATTAATGCAATGAGTCAACTTAAAATTAGTATTCAAAGTATTAATGGAACTGTTGTTGATAACACATCTTTTTGTTATTTTGATTTAAATATCAAAGTCAAAAATTTGGAACATTTAAAAACAGTGATGAATGCAATCTATAATATTCCTGATATTATATCGATTTCAAGATTAACAAAAAATTAGCACTTGTAAAATATTTTTTTTCAACTATAAT
Organism: uncultured Eubacteriales bacterium; assembly: GCA_964646425.1. Lineage (GTDB taxonomy): Bacteria > Bacillota_I > Bacilli_A > RFN20 > JAISJY01 > CAZYEI01. Next base: position 10,534 of record CAZYEI010000007.1, read on the forward strand.
ATAAGTATATTCGTTGAAGAAAAGGAAATTTTTCGAAGCATTAAAGAGAGGGTTATTTGGTGCAAAAACCTATGCTGAAATTAATTTTTGACATTTTGGAGAAACAATAATGAAATTAAGTAGTTATTGTCGTTAACTGCGTTAAAGTATAAAGTGCATAGATTTTTTCTATGAACTAAGGTGGTACCACGCTAAAGCGTCCTTAGATTTAAGGATGCTTTTTATTTAAAGGAGGAATTATTGTGGCACAGTATAGTTTACCAAGAGGAACACAAGATTTTTTACCTGAAAAAAGTGAAAAAATATCTTATGTTGAATATTTATTAAAAAGTATAGCAGGTCTATATGGATATCGAGAAATTAGAACACCAATTTTTGAACATACACCATTATTTTTAAGATCGGTTGGAGAATCAAGTGATATTGTAAATAAAGAGATGTATACATTTTTAGATAAATCTGAACGCTCGATTACTTTACGTCCTGAAGGAACTGCTGGCGTAATTAGAGCTTTTGTTGAAAATAAGATGTATGCTAATCCAGATCTTCCTATAAAACTTTTCTATGATGGACCGGTTTTTAGATATGAAAGACCAAAAGCAGGAAGATATCGTCAATTGAATCAATTTGGTTTTGAATGCATTGGAGTTAATTCTCCATATGCTGATGCTGAATTAATTATAATGGTCACTTCAATTGTTTCAATGCTTGGAATAAAAGACTTTAAAATTAAAATAAACAGCATTGGTGATAAAGAAAGCCGTGAAGCTTATAAAGATGCTTTAAGAGAGTATTTTAAACCTTATCTAAGTACAATGTGTGAAGATTGTCAAAGAAGATATATCCAAAATCCATTAAGAATTTTGGATTGTAAAATTGATGCAAATCATGAAGCGATTTTAAATGCACCTAAAATTAATGATTATTTGAATGAAAAATCACTAAAATATTTTAATGATGTTGTTACATTATTAAATAAATATGGAATTCCATTTGAATTAGATACCTCACTAGTAAGAGGACTTGATTATTATAGTGATACTGTTTTTGAAATTGTAGCAACTGCTCCATCTGGACAAGATTACGGAGCAATTGGTGCTGGTGGAAGATATGACGGATTAGTCGAAGAAATTGGTGGTCCTAGCTTGCCTGCAATTGGAATGGCATTTGGATTAGAACGTCTTGTCTTATTACTTGATGAATATCATTTGTTGGATGACATAAGATCGAAATTAGATGTTTATGTTATGCCTATTGGTAATGAAGCAATGGATTTAGCATTTGAAGTTGTGACATTTTTAAGAAGCAATGGATTTAAGACTGAAATTGATTATCAAAATAGATCAATAAAATCACAATTTAAAACTGTTGAAAGACTTGAAGCACCAATAGCAGTAATTATTGGTGATGAAGAAGTAAAAAATAAAACAGCAAATGTAAAGAATACATTTACAAAAGAACAAGTAACAATTCCTTTGTCACAATTGCTTCCTTGTATTGATACATTATTACGTGCATTTGAAGAACCAGAAACTCATCATGATGATTGCAATTGTGGACATCACCATGATGATCATGAATGTAAATGTAACCATGAACATAATGGTGAACATGAATGTTGTTGCAACCATGAGCATGATGATGATCATGAATGTAAATGTAACCATGAACATAATGGTGAACATGAATGTTGTTGCAACCATGAGCATGATGATGATCATGAATGTAAATGTAAACATGATAATTAAAATTAGTAGAGGGGAAAATTATTTATGGAAAGAACATTAATAAAGAATATCAAATTAGGTGAAATTAATAAAATTTGTGGTTTTGTTGAAAATTGTAGAAATAAAAAATCAATGGCTTTTATTGTTATTCGTGATACCTCAGGAAAACTTCAAATAACAATAGAAAAAGAAAAGCATCCTGAAATGCTTGAAGATATTGATAAAATTACTATTGATTCTGTTGTGGAATTTGAAGGATTAGTTGTTGCAAGCGAATATGTTAAATTAAATGGAATGGAAATGTATCCTGATTTTTTAAAAATTGAATCAATTGCTGCTCCTTCACCAATTCTTGCACCTAAAGGTGAAGAAACAAACATTGATCAACGTTTAGATTATCGTTGGATTGATTTACGAACTGAAAAAAATAATTTAATGTTTAAAACACAAAGCTATTTTGTTGCAAAATTAAGAGAATTTTTAATTGAAAAAGAATTTGTTGAGATTCATACTCCAAAATTAATAGCAGCTGAGTCAGAAAGTGGTGCTGGTGTTTTTGAAGTTAAATATTTTGATGGTGTTGCTTATTTAGCTCAAAGTCCACAATTTTATAAACAAATGGCTATGGCAAGTGGTCTTGAAAGAATTTTTGAAACTGGTCCAGTTTTTAGAGCTGAAAAGTTTGCATCAAGAAAACATGCTACTGAGTTTACTGGATTTGATTTGGAATTTAGTTATATCGAATCATATGAAGATGTAATGAAACTTGAAGAAGAAATGTTAACTTATGCTTTAAAAGCTGTAAAAGAAAAATATGGTGATGACATAAAAAGAGTATTCGATATAGATGTTATTGTTCCAACTTTGCCTTTCCCTAGAATTAAACTTGCTGATTTATATGCTGATTTAGAAAAAATGTATGGATATACTGTACCAAATTCAGAAAAAGGTGATTTAACTACTGAAGGTGAACGTATGTGTGCAAAATATGCCATGGAAAAGTTTGGCAGTGAATTTTTATTTGTTACTGATTATAGTAAGGAAACTAGAGCATTTTATCATATGAGAAAAGATGGTATTCCTCAAGGCTATGATTTAATTTGGAAGGGATGCGAAATTACAACAGGTGCTCAAAGAGAACACCGCTATGATATTTTAAAAGCTCAAGCTCAAGAAAAAGGTTTAGATAAAGATGTTGCATTTTATCTTGACTTCTTCAAATATGGTGTTCCACCTCACGGTGGATTTGGAATTGGTGTTGACCGTATTACAATGTTATTATTCAATGTTGGAATTAAAGAAGCAATGTTTTTATTCCGTGGTCCTGATCGCTTAAACCCATAATTTAATAAATATTTGATAACTACTTGGAAATGTAATATTCATATGTTATAATAATTTTGCCTAGATGGAATATTGCATTTCCTACATTTTACATTCGGGAAACAGAAGTTGCAACTTGTGTTGAAGACCGTTCAACTGCTAACAGTTATTTAAGTTCGGGATCCTAATAGTTGGACAGAGTTACCCACCTGAACATACAGGGAGAATGACCAAGCCATTTAGGCATTATTCAATAGCACTTTAAGTGCTATTTTTAATTTTAATTAAGTAATATCTTTAAATATATTAAAAATTTAGTTATAATATAATTATAATAAAGTGAGGAATTTTTTATGATTGATTCTAAATTAATTGAGCGTATAAATGAACTTGCTCATCTTGAAAAAAATAGAGAGCTAACATTAGATGAAAAAGAAGAACAAGCAAGACTTAGAAAGGAATATTTGGAGTTGTTTAGAGCAGGTTTTAAACAACAGCTTGATAATATTAAAATTGTAAAACAAAAAGAATAGGAGGAGTTTATTTATGAATAATATTTCAAATCTTTCAGTTAATGCTATACGAATATTAGGAGTTGATGCTATCAGCAAAGCAAATTCTGGACACCCAGGTATGGTTCTTGGTTCGGCTCCAATGATGTATAATTTATATGCAAATCATTTAATTGCTAATCCACAAGATACTAATTGGATTAATAGAGATAGGTTTGTTTTAGCTGCTGGTCATGCTTCAATGCTACTTTATGCAACATTACATTTATGTGGCTATAATATTTCTATGAATGATATAACAAATTTTAGACAATTGAATTCTAAGACACCTGGTCATCCTGAATATTTACATACTCCAGGTATTGATTGCACAAGCGGGCCATTAGGACAAGGAATTGCTCATGCTGTTGGTATGGCGATGGCAGAAGCACATCTTGCCAAAGTATATAATAAACCACAATTTCCAATTATAAATCATTATACCTATGTTTTATGTGGTGATGGCGATTTATATGAGGGAGTAACTCATGAAGCAATTTCTCTTGCAGGACGTTATAATTTAAAGAAATTAATTGTAATATATGATTGCAATAATGTAACATTAGATGGTTCTTTAAATTTAGCATTTCAAGAAAATACTAAAGGAAGATTTGAAAGTTGCAATTGGAATGTCTTAGAAGTTAAAGATGGCAACAATTTGGTAGAGTTTAATAGTGCATTAGAAAAAGCAAAACATAGTGATAAACCAACATTAATTATTACGCATACAATTATTGGTTATGGTTCCCTTAATCAAGGTACAAATAAAGTACATGGCTCTCCTCTTTCTAGTGAAGATATTGCCCAACTTCGTAAATTTTTAAAATGGGATAATAATCCGTTTTTTATTCCTGATGAAGTTTATAATCATTTTCATGATACATTTGGCAAAAGAGGAATGAATTCATATAATGAATGGTGTAAGATGTTTGAAAAATATAAATTATTATATCCAAGTGAAGCAACTTATTTGGAAGATGCAATAAACAATATGATTCCTCCATTTGAATATCCTAAATTTGAATTAAATTATAAGGAGGCATCACGCAAGACATCAAATAAAATTCTTAATGTTATTGCTAATCGTATTCCATATCTAGTTGGTGGTTCAGCTGATGTTGCTGGTTCAACCTTTACAGATATAAATAATGAAGAATTATTCGATGTTAATTCATATAATGGAAGAAATATTCGATATGGTATTCGTGAATTTGCAATGTCTTGTGCTCAAACTGGTATGCTTCTTCACGGTGGAATTAGATCATTTATCGGAGTGTTTGCTGTATTTGCAGATTATTTAAAACCATCTATTAGAACAGCTGCCTTGATGAATTTACCAGCAATCTATATTTTAACTCATGATAGTATTGCAGTAGGTGAAGATGGACCAACACATGAGCCGATTGAACAAGTGAGCTCATTAAGATTAGTACCAAATCTAGTAACATTTAGACCTTGTAATGCGATAGAAACTACATATTCATGGAAATATGCCCTAGAATCTACAAAACAACCAACTGCATTGTTTTTAACTAGACAAAATATTGAAGTTTTATCAAAACCATCATATCAAGATTTTATTAAAGGTGCTTATATTGTTAGTGACGAATCAAATTATGATTTTGTATTAATTGCTACTGGAAGTGAAGTGGAACTTTCTTATTATGCTTCACTTAAACTTAAAGAACAAGGAATCAAGTGCCGAGTTGTTTCAATGCCTTCTACTAATTTATTTGATAAATTATCTAAGGACGAGCAAGAATCAATTATTGGTTCTAATTACGATAAGCGTATCTTTATTGAAATGGGTTCATCAATGCCACTATATAAATATGCTAAATTTGTTTACGGCATAGACACATTCGGTGCTAGTGGAAAAGCAAATGATGTATTAGAGTATTTTGGGTTTAGTGTGGATAAATTAGTTGATTTTATAAAAAAATTATAAGAAGTGACACGCTTCGACATGTTATTTAACTCCTTTTTAGTATTATATACAAGAAAGGAGTTTTTATATATGAAAAAAATGAAATTTTATCAGGTAAAGAATGGATTTGTAAGTGCATTTCAAGATGAAAAAATTAAAGTCTTTTTAGAGTTATTTACTAGAGCATTAGATAATGATTTTTGTAAAGAACAGTTCAATCTTATAATTGAAAAAGTAGATAAAAAAAGATTACGAGATTTATTATTGTTAAAATATGAAAATCGTAATGATTTTACTATCGAAGATGATACTTATCATCTAATAAATTTAGTTAGTGAAACAGAAGAAAGATTAAAAGTATATGATGATCATTTAGAATTAGAATATAAAGCAAAAAAGAGTCAATTTTATGAATTCTTAACAATATTTTATCCAAATCTTTTTTCAATCGATGAAAATAATGAAAAAATAGCACCGCTTAGACTTGTAAAACCTTAGTTATTAAGTTAAAATATAAAAGTCAAGGAATGGAGGAGATAATATGGTATTAGCAGCTTTTATGTCAACATGGTTATCAAGTATTCTTTGGATTTTATTAGGAGTAGTTATAGGTGCTGTTGTTGCTTGGTTTTTATCTCAAAAATATTTTAAAAATCAATTAAAGAAGAATCCACCAGTTAACGAAAAAATGATTCGTGCTATGTTCTTATCAATGGGACGTAAGCCTTCAGAATCACAAATTAAGCAAGTAATGAATTCAATGAATCAATACAAATAAAAAATACAAGTGATTATTTTCACTTGTATTTTTTATTTACTTTTATTTTTAAATAAATAACTCTTTGCTTCATTTCCATTAATTATTCTAATTATATTTGCTTTATGCCTATATATTAAAAGCATTGTGGTAATAGTAAATGCTAGAGGAATTGCAATAGTATATTCGATTCCAAATCCTAATCCGGGAAAGGAAGTACTAGATATAATAAATGGAATCCAACATAAAATAGTTCCGAAGATTGAACAAACAATTGATCCAAGTGAAACATATTTTGAAATGAAATAAGTGATGAAAAAAACACAGGTTGATATTAAAAATACAATCCAGTTTACTGTTGCAATAAAACCAGCAATGGTAGCAACTGCTTTCCCTCCTTTAAATTTTGCAAAAATAGGAAAACAGTGACCAAAGGCCACAAAAAAACCTGTAATCATTGCACATATGCTATATTGTGTGTTTCCCAATTCTTTAAAGAATAATTTATAAATAAGCATGTTTAATAAGATAGCTATCATACATTTTAATGCATCTAGAAAAATAACTAATAGTCCAATTTTTTTTCCTAAAACACGTCCAGTATTTGTTCCTCCACTATTATGAGAACCATAATCTCTAACATCTTTATGAAAAAAAACTTTGCCAATAACAATTCCAAATGGAATCGAGCCAAGTAAATATCCAATTACGATTGAAATAATGATATATAATTCTTTCATAATAATCCTCCAAATTTTTATATAATACTTAATTATTATATAATAAAATAATGATTTTTCAAATGTTTTTTGTTATAATAATATTTGATTGAAAAGAAAGGTGATTACTTTGGCTGATAATAAAGTAACAAAAAAATATGATGAAAGTGCAATTAATGTTTTAAAAGGACTTGAAGCAGTAGTTAAACGTCCTGGAATGTATATAGGTTCAACTGATGAAAGAGGACTGCATCATTTGATATGGGAAATTGTAGATAATGCCGTTGATGAAGCATTAGCAGGCTATGGAAATACAATTACCGTAACATTAAAGAAAGATAATTCTATTATAGTAAGTGATGAAGGTAGAGGAGTTCCAACAGGAATTAATAAAGATACAGGCTTACCAACTCCACAAGTAATTTATACAATGCTGCATGCTGGAGGAAAATTTGGTGAAGGTGGCGGCTATAAAGTGAGTTCTGGTCTTCATGGTGTTGGTGCTTCAGTAGTTAATGCTTTAAGTGATTTTTTAGATTTAACAATTTATCGTGATGGAAAAATTTGGCATCAAAGATTTGAAGACTCTGCAAAAAAAATATCAAAATTAGAAGTTATTGGTAATACTAATAAAACCGGAACTACAGTTCATTTTTTACCAAAGAAAACAGTTTTTTCTACAATTGAATTTAATCATAATACTATTGAAGAAAGATTACGTGAAAATGCTTTTTTATTAAAAGGAATAAAATTTATTTTTAATGATGAAAAAAACAAAAAAAATCAAGTTTTTCAATTTAATGATGGATTGGTTTCATATATTCAATACATAAACGCAAATAAAACACCAATTAGTGATGTAATTTCAATTGTTGGCATTCATAAAGAAACAGGAATTGAAATAGATTTAGCATTTCAATATACCCAAGAAGGATATAGTGATACAATTGCTTCATTTGTAAATATTGTTAGAACTCAAGATGGGGGAACTCATGTTGTTGGTTTAAAAACCGGTTTTACAAAAGCTTTTAATGAATATGCTGCTAATAATGGTTTAATCAAGGATAAAGATAAGGTTGTTGGCGACGATTTTAGAGAAGGAATGACTGCAATTATTGCTGTAAAAGTTCCAGAAGAACATTTACAATTCGAAGGTCAAACAAAAGGAAAATTAGGTTCCAATGTAGCAAAAACTGCAGTAGAATCAATAGTATATGAATATTTATTCTATTATCTAAATGAGCATAAAGAATTTGCTAAAAATGTTATCGATAGAGCTATTAAAAGTTCTCAAATGCGTGAAGCATTAAGAAAAACAAGAGAAGAATTACGCAATGGAAAGGCAAAGAAAGAACCTAAGATTTTAAGTGGTAAGTTAACTCCTGCTCAATCTAAAAACTCAGCATTTAATGAGTTGTTCTTGGTAGAAGGGGATTCAGCTGGAGGAAGCGCAAAACAAGGTAGAGATAATATGTATCAAGCAATTTTACCATTAAGAGGTAAAGTTATAAATTCTGAAAAAACTGATTATGATAGTTTAATGAAAAATGAAGAAATTGGTACAATTGTTACTACAGTTGGAGCTGGAGTAGGAAAAACCTTTAATCTAAAAGATATAAATTATGATAAAGTCATTATCATGACTGATGCTGATACAGATGGTGCTCATATTCAAATCTTATTACTAACATTTTTCTATAATTTTATGCGTCCCCTTGTTGAAACAGGGCATGTTTATATTGCAATGCCTCCTTTATATAAGGTTTATAAAATGACTCCTAAGGGTGAAAAATTTACTTATGCGTGGGATGATAGTGAATTAGAAAAAGCACGAAAAGAAATTGGGCCAGGATCACTTATACAACGATATAAAGGTCTTGGTGAAATGAATGCTGATCAATTATGGGATACAACAATGAATCCTAAAACTCGTTATTTGATTCAAGTTACAATCGAAGATGCAATGTTAGCAGATCGTCAAGTAAGTGTTTTAATGGGGGCTGATTCAAAAGTTAGAAAATCTTGGATTGAAGAAAATGTACAATTTACATTAGAAGATGATTACGATATTAAAGGAGGAGATAAATAATGGCTAAAAAATCTCAATTTGTCGAAGATTTACAACAAGGTCATGTTATATCTTCATCATTAGAATATATTTTTGGTAATCGTTTTGCTACTTATTCAAAATATGTAATCCAAGAAAGAGCATTACCTGATGTCAGAGATGGATTAAAACCTGTTCAAAGAAGAATTTTATATTGTATGAACGAAGACGGCAATATTGCTACAAAACCATATCGTAAATCGGCTAAAACTGTTGGTGCAGTTATTGGTAATTATCATCCTCATGGTGATACTTCTGTTTATGATGCTATGGTGCGTATGTCACAAAATTGGAAAAATAGATTAACATTAATTGATATGCATGGAAATAATGGTTCATTAGATAATGATCCAGCAGCTGCAATGCGTTATACTGAAGCTCGTTTATCTAGCGTATGTACATATTTATTGAAGGATATTAAGAAAAATACTGTTAACTTTGCTCCTAATTATGACGATACTACAGTTGAACCAACCGTTCTTCCAGCAAGATATCCAAATTTACTAGTTAATGGTGCAAAAGGAATTGCTGCTGGTTATGCAACAGATATTCCTCCTCATAATCTAGAAGAAGTTATCGATGCTACAATTTATCGTATGAAAAATCCTAAATCTACATTGATGGATTTAATGAATATTATGAAAGGGCCTGATTTTCCAACTGGTGCTATTGTTGAGGGACTAGAAGGAATAAAAGATGCATTTCGAACTGGTAGTGGCAGTGTTCAAATTGTTTCTAAACATTATATCGAAGAAGACAAAACTTGTAATAGATTAGTCGTTACCGAGATTCCATATGAAGTTGTTAAATCAAAAATGGTTCAAGATATTGATCGTATTAGATTTAATAAAGAAATCGATGGAATATTAGAAGTTAGAGATGAATCGGGCAGAAACGGCTTACGTGTAGTTGTAGAAATATCAAAAGAAGTTGATGCCCAAGCAGTTGTAAACTTTTTAATGAAGAAAACTGCATTATCTGTAAGATACTCTTATAATATGGTTTCAATAATTGATAAAACTCCAAGACTTGTTGGAATTTTAGAAATGATTGATGCATATATTAATCATCAATTAGAAGTTGTTACTAGACTTACTCAATTTGATTTAGATAAAGCCAAAGCACGACTTCATATTTTATCAGCATTAAAAATTGCCATTTCATGTGTTGATGAAGTAATTAAATTAATTAGAAGCAGTAAAGATAAAGCAGAGTCAAAACGAAAAATAGAAGAAAGATTTGGTTTTGATGAAGTACAATCAGAAGCCATTGTAACTTTACAACTTTATCGCTTATCTAACTTTGATATTCAAGAAGTTATTAATGAAATTACAGAACTTGAAAAAAATGTAATTGAATATAATTCTATTCTTGCTGATGAAAATAAGAAAAAGAAAGTAATAATACATGATTTAAATGAATTTAAAAAATTATATCCTTGTCCTAGACTTACAGAAATAAGAGAAGAAATATCTGATTTTACCGTAATAAATAGACCAATTTTAAAAGAAGATGTTATGATAGCTTTAACAAGAGATGGCTATTGCAAACGTTCTTCAATTAAATCTTATGAAGCTACAAAAAAAGCAAGTGATACTGATTTACCAAAATGTAAATCAAACGACTTATTTGTTGCTTTAGGACAAGCTAATACTGGTGATGTATTACTAGGTTTTACTAGTAAAGGAAATTATATTTATGTGCCTATTTACAATTTACCAGATAGTAAATGGAAAGATGAAGGAAGTCATATAAATACTATTTTAACATTAGGACATGATGAAAAAATTATTAAGGCATATGTAATTCAAGACTTTAATATTAAAGCAAATATTGTTTTATGTAGCTATTTTGGACAAATATCTCGTATTCCATTAGATAATTTTATTACTCAAAGATGGAGTAAACCAATAAAAGCAATGAAACTTGCTGATAGCGATTATATTGTTAACGCCGAGTTAAGTGATGGAGATTCTTCAGTTACGATAATTAATACCATAGGTAAAGGATATAAGTTCCACGAAACGCAAATACCAATGGTAAAATTAGGCAGTAAAGGTGTCGTAGCACTTAAGAATCCAACAAGTTCATTAATTGGGGGCATGGTTGTTTCTTTCCATGATATAAAAGACTATTATGCAGTATTTACGCATCAAGGTGGCTTTAGATATCATAATACTAATCAATTAGAGCTTGCTAAACGAGCTAGTAGATGTCATGATGTCTTTAAATCATTCATTTCTAAAGAACAACATGTACTTGCTTCAATGTTCAAAGTAAAAGAACATGATCGTTTACAAATAATTTATAAAAATAAAGAGTCGCAAATCATAATTGCAGATGATGTTCATGTTTCACCAATAGAAAAAGTAATGAAAAACATATTATTGGATAAAGATAATGAATTAGTATGTGCTGCCCCAATAAATCTAGAGATTATTACTTCTAAGTTCAAAGTTTATGAACCTATGAATACTACTCCAATTGTAGCAGTTTATGCTAAAGAATCAGAAACAGAAATAAAAGCCAAACAAGAAGAAAAAGAAGATACCGAAGATGAAGGCGAACAAATGTCTATCTTTGATGATTTCTTCTAAATTTTAAATAAAAATCTTTAAAAGACGTTTTTGTGAAAGTATCTATAGTTAAATTAAATTATAGATACTTTTTTATTGTTCAGGGATTTTTATAGAGCCTAAAAAGACTCAAAATTAAGAATCTTAATCTTTTTTTATATTATTTATGTGTCAACATAAAATTTATAAACGAAAAGGAATAATTGCTGACGTTAATGCTTTTTTCTACAATAAAATTATTAATAAATGTAGTATTTAATTAATTTACTATTTAGTACAAATAATTCAACACATAAAGTTTTTTTTAAAAGTGCTAATGTTTAGTTACTTATATATTTATAATAAAACATTTATTTAGACGTTAAGGAAAAACTAACATGAAAACTGTTTTTATAATATAAAAATACTATAAGTTTTCAATAACTAAAATTAGATTTTATTATTTTTCTTAAATTCTTGAAGGAGTTTTGTTAAAGCCCGTTTTTCTATTCTTGAAACATATGATCTAGAAATATTATACATTTTTGCGACTTGTTTTTGAGTGTGTTCTTTTTCATTGTTTAAACCATATCTTAAGGAAATAATTTTCATTTCTCTTTCATCGAGAACATTATAGTATTGTTTTAAAATTTTTATTTTATCATTTAAATCAATAATATCTTCAATAGGGGGATCATTTGAAGGAATTATATCCATAAGAGTTATCTCAGCACCATCTTTATCTTGGCCAATTGAATCATATAAAGAAACATTTTTATAATTCTTTTTATTACTTCTTAGATGCATTAAAATTTCATTGTCAATGCATTTAGCGGCATAAGTTGCAATTCTTACGCCTTTTGAAGAAGTATATGTATCACAAGCTTTTATAAGGCCAATTGTACCAATACTAATTAAGTCTTCTTGTAATTCATTTTTTGATTCATATTTTTTTGCAATATGAGCAACTAATCGTAAATTATGTTCAATTAAAACTTCTCTAGCTTTATTTGATTTTTCATTTAAAAGTTTATCTACCCAATATTGTTCTTCTTCTGGTGTTAAAGCATTTGGATAAACACCATTTTTGATATATCCAACAAATGTAAAAAATTGCGATAAAAGATTGATTAAAAACTGAAACATTAAATTCACCCAATAATATAAATGAAAAAATAATAATAATTATGCGTATTATTTTTAGTTATGAGTAATATTTTTTAATGAAAAATTAGCAAAAAAATCTTTAATATAATTTTCAAATTTATTTTCAGATAAATTTTTTTATTTTTTATAAAATATTTATGTAAATTACTTTAAAAATAAGTAATTTTAGTATAAAATTATTATAGGGAAAGTGAGGTATTTCATGCTAGAATATAAATTATTGCCAAACTGGTATGCTGAAAGCATTTATAAAATTAATCCTCAAATTTTAAAACAATCAGGAATTAAAAATTTATTTTTTGATTTAGATAATACATTAGTGCCGTTCTTTTATAAGATACCAGATGAAAAAGTGATTAAATTTGTAAAAGAATTAGAAAATTTGGGATTTAATATTATTGTTACTTCTAATAACACTAAAAAAAGAGTTTCTACTTTTGCAGAATCTTTAAATGTTAGATACTTAAATAGTGTTGGTAAACCAGGAATCAAAAAATTAAAAAAATATCTAGCTGATAATGATTATTCCCTTAATGAGACATGCATAATTGGCGATCAGTTATTGACTGATATCATTTGTGCAAAAAGGCTTAAAATTAAATCAATATTACTTAAACCGGCGTGTGATAAGGATTTAATTAAAACGAAACTTAATCGATTTATTGATAATCGTATTAGAAGGAAAATGTTTCAAAAGAATTTATTAAATAAAATGGAAGGATAGGGTGATTTTATGAACAAAAATGTTGAACTTTATTGCTATGGTTGTGGAGCAAAATTACAAAGCGATAATGAAAATATGGAAGGATATGTTCAAAAAAGCATATTGGAAAAAGGTGAAAAGAAACCATTATGTAAAAGATGTCACAATATCCGAAATCATAATATAAAAATGGATGCTCCTTTAATGAATGACGATTATATTAAAATTCTTCGTGCTGCTGATTCTCGAGAATGTTTAATTGTTTATGTATTAGATATTTTTAATTTCAAAACATCAATGATTGATGAAATTACCAAATATATGAAAAATAATCGTTTTTTAATTGTTTTAAATAAATTAGATTTATTACCTAAATCAATTAAAACAAAAAAATTAATTGATTATGCAATATCACACTTAAATTTAGGCGATAGAGTATTGGATATAATTGTTACAAGTGCTACTAAAAAATATAATATTGATGAATTATTGGAAAAAATAAATAAATATCGCTATGGAAAAGATGTTTATTTTGTTGGAACTGCAAATGTTGGAAAATCATCATTAATTAATGAAATCTTAAAGAATTATAAGAACATTTCTGACAATTTAATTACAATTAGTGCTTTCCCTGGAACAACATTAAGAACGATTCGCATTCCATTGGATAATTATTCTTATATATTTGATACTCCTGGAATTATTGATCCGAATTGTATTTGGAATGCTGTAGATGATCGAATTTTAAAATATATATTACCAAAGAAAGAAATTAAACCAGTAAGTTTCCAAATTTATTCTAACCAATCTATTTATTTTGGTGGTTTAGGTAGAATGGATATACAAGTGAATAAACGTGTATCTGCGACATTCTATATGTCTAATTTTATTGTTTTGCATCGTACAAAAACTGACAAAGCCGATGAAAAATTCAATTCATTAATTAAAACAAAGGATTTTAAACCATTATCTAATAATTTAATGTCGATAGATCAATTTGAAAAACATACAATTCATATTGTAGATATGCCTAAATGCGATGTTGTAATTAATGGTCTAGGTTTTATAACATTAAGAGGATTTGCTAATCTTGATTTAACATTTTTATTGCCTCCTCATGTTAATGTAAGTGTAGAAGACTCAATGATTTAAGAAAGTAGGATTATAAAATGTTAAATAGTAGACAAAAGAGACAATTAAAAAGCATTGCAATGACAAAAAATGCAATCTTTCAAGTAGGAAAAGATGGAGTTAATTTAAATCAAACTAAAAGTATTTCAGATGCTTTAGAAGCTCATGAACTTGTAAAAGTTACTGTACTAAAAACATGCAGTGATGAAATTAGAGCAGTTGCTTTAGATATTTCAAGTGCAACTAAAGCTGATATTGTTCAAATAATTGGAAGAGTAATCGTATTATATCGTCCAAGTAAAGAACCTAAAATTATATTGGAGAAATAAGTATGAAAAATGTTGCAATTTATGGTGGTGCCTTTGATCCAATTCATAATGGACATATTGCAATAATTCAAGAACTTATAAAAAATAAGGAGATGGATGAAGTTTGGATCATGCCTACTAGAGTTTCTAGATGGAAAAATGATGCTGCTCCATCCTCTTTGCGTTTAAAATGCATAAATAAAGTTATTGAAAATTTTAATAATGTTCATTTAAAAACAAATGAAATTGAAAGCAATAAAAAAATAATCTATACAATAGATACTATCGAAGAATTATATAATGAATATGAAGATATAAATTTTTATTTTGTAATTGGCTATGACCAATTAGCAAAATTAAATAAATGGAAAGAGATTGATAAATTATCAAATTTAGTGAAATTTTTAGTAGTAGGTAGGCCTTTAATTGAGTTTCATGAAAATAACTGCATAAAATATCATTGTAGGTTGCTTAATTTTGAGGGACCTGATATTTCAAGTTCAAAATTCAGAGAGACATTAGACTTATCATTATTGCCAAAATGCATTCATAATATTTTATGGGCTGAGCCATATTATTATCAAGAAAAATTAAAAAAAATATTAACTGAAAAACGATATTTACATTCAATATCTACAATGAATTTAGCAAAAAATATTGCAAAAGCAAACGGATTTGATATTTCTCATGCAAGTATTGCTGCTTTACTTCATGATTGTGCAAAAGAAATACCAGAAGAATTAGAAAATGAAATTATGAATAATCACTTTAAAAAAATAAATAACATCCCTAAAGCTATTAAACATCAATTTACTGGCTATATTTTAGTAGAAGATTTATTTAATATTAAAGACAAGATGATAAAACAAGCAATCTTATATCATACTACTGCCAATAAAGAAATGACATGGCTTGATAAAATAGTTTATGTTTGTGATAAGATAGAACCATTGAGAGGTTATGATTCTAATTGGATGATTAATGAATGTTTAAAAGACTTAAATCGTGGTTTTATTATAGTTTTAAAAGAAAATTTATCTTTTTTAGAAAAAAAACATGTGCCAAATGATTTTGAATGGACTCAAGAGGCAATTAAATATTATTTATAGGAGAGTTGATTTATGAAAGAATTAGAAACAATTGTTAAATTAATAGATGATAAAAAGGGCTTTAATATTGTTGTTATTAACGTAGAAGAAGTTACTCCATTAGGTAAATATTATGTTATAGCTTCTTGCAAAAACGAAAGACAAACAAGAAGTCTAGCAGATGAAATTGAAGATTCATTATATGCCAATAATTTTCCTTTTCATCATATTGAAGGAAGAAATGGTGATGGTAAATGGATGCTAGTAGATGCTGAAGACGTTGTTGTTCATTTATTTACTGAAGATGAAAGAGAAAAATATAAATTAGAAAAATTATGGGGTGATTTACCTCATTTAGATGTAGCCAAATTAATAGGAGAGTAATTGTTTTATGAAATATAATTATCATACTCACGTAAATATGACACCACATGCATTAAGCTCTATTGAAGAGTATGTTCTTAAAGCAATTGAAAAGGGCTATGAATCAATTGGTTTTTCTGATCATGTACCTTCCTTAAAAGGAAGACGTAATAGAATGACAATTGAAGATTTTTATACAAGATATTTAATTGAAATTGAAGATGCAAGAAAAAAATATGGTCATTTAATTAAAATTTATGCAGGACTAGAAGTAGAATACGAACCAGAATTTTTAAATTATCATAAATTTCTACGTAAAAAATTAGATTTTTTAATCTTAGGACAACATGAAATGAAAATAAATGGTGTAATGCAAACATGCTATAAGAATGTAACATCCGAATTCATTAAAAACTATGTTAAATTTGTAATCGAAGGCTTAGAAACAGGTTTATACGCTATTTTAGCTCATCCAGAGCTTTTTAGAGTAGGGAATGGATTCAAATGGGGGAAAGTAGAAATTGAGGCTGCTAATCGATTAATTGATGCTTGTATAAATAACAATGTATATCTAGAAATGAATGCTAATGGTTTAAGATTCCATTATAATACAGAATCTAATGATGAAATAGAAAAATATGGTTATCCTTATATTCCGTTTTGGAAAATTGTTAAAGAAAAAAATGCAAAAGTAATTATCTCTGATGATGCACATAGTATTAATGATTTTGCTGATAATAAAACTAATAGAGTAGAGGATATTGCTAAATCGTTAAGTTTAGATTATTTAAACATAAAGATATAAATAATTACCATATTTCTACTAAAACAAAACTAAAAAGTAAATAAATAGTACAAAAGTGTTGATTCGCGAGTAAAAATCAGTAATTATTAATTATAAATGTGCTTAATATAATTTTATTACTTTAATCTTATTTTACTAAAAAGTAATATGTGAATAGTTGTGCCTTAATTTCTAACGCTATATGAATTTTATATATTTGAGAAAGTAAAATACTATAATGAAAGTTTATTAAATTAAATGAAAAAAGACCTTTAAATTGGTCTTTTTTATATACATTATTTGGTTCGCATAATAAATGTTATGTTAGATAAAACATATATTTATATAATTTATTCTTTAATTAATTGTATTAATAATTTACCTAATAATTCAAAAAAACTCGATAGAACAATTATTAATATTGCTATTGCTATAATTGCTGCTATATTATTTTCATATCTATAAGTGTGAATTAAAAATCCTAGACCTTTTAATCTTGTTGATCCAGTTAATGTTTCTGCCATAACTTCTACTTTAAATGATAATGTAGCACTACTAATGAATGCTGTAATTAAACTTCTCTTTATCATTGGAAACGTGAATAAGAAATAATTTTTCAATGAATTATAATTATCTAATTTATTTATCATTTTTAATTCTGAATCGATATTTTTATATCCTTCTAATATTGATTGATAAATAATTGGAAAACTAATAATAAATACAATATAATATGGTGCTTTATTAAAGCCAATAATCATTATAAAAATAATAATAAATGAAACCGTAGGAATTGCCCTTAAACAGGCAAAAAATGGTTTAAATACATCTTCAATTTTGTTTGATTTTGCTGCTATTGTAGCAAAAATTAATCCTATGATGAAAGAAATTACAAATGAAATTATTGTTCTATATAATGTTTGATATATATCTATATATATTGTACTAGATTTAAATAACGTTATTAAAGCTTTAATAACATCAATTGGACTAGGAATGATAAGAGGATTACCAATATAAAAATATATGATAATCCATCCTATAATTAATAATAATATTCCTAATAAAATATATATTTTTTTCTTCATTAATCTGTTAAATATTGTGAATCAGCTGGTACAGTCATTCCAAGTGCTGTATAGTATCCACTTACTTTTGAAATTAACGATTCATTTGTATAATCTAAATAGCCTAATCCAACAGAATTATTATCTTTCAAGACGTTAAATGCAGCTCCTGAAGCAATTCCAATACGTTCTTTTTGTGATGTTTGATCCCCTAGCGTTTCAATACGTTCTTTAGCTAATAAAGGATTTTTAGTAATTTCATCAATATTATTTTTTACATTATTTAATACATCTAATACTTCATTCTTTTTATTTTCAAATGCTGAATTTTTAACAAAAACTGCAGCTCCTGAAATAATTGAATTAGGATTTTTCTTAGCAAATTCTTCTTGTATATTCAAATATTTACTTCCTTTACTATTAGTAGCACAATCTTTATTCGACATCATTGCAAACATTACTGGTTCAGCCATAAATACATAATCAACATTTGTTAATCCATTATCTAAGGCAAAAGCTCCACTACAAGCAATTGGACTTGTATCAGCTACTCCTGAAACATATTCTGTTATTTCAATATCACTAAATAAATAATTGAATAATTTATCGGGAGTTTGATTTTTACCAAAAGAAATTATTGTATCACCATTTTCCATAATTCCATTATCATCATTTCCTGTGCTATAAACAAAATAATTTCCAAATGTTAATGTTGCTGCCATCTTATATTCAGCACCTTTAGCAATAGCATTCATTCCACCAATTGTATCCACTACTACAATATCATATGTTCCAGCATTCATTGCAGCAATTATATTAGTTGGAGTAGTATTTGTTTCATAATTTTTATCATGCAAATAATTTAAAAATGCTAATGTTGGAGCTCCCGTTGGTGTAATAATTTTCAATTCAGTATTTTTCTTAAAATCATTAACAGAATTACTTAAAATAGATGATGTTGAATTTGAAGATGAATTGTTGGTGTTATTAATAGAACTTGATTGACCATTATTGCTACAGGCAACCAATGTTGCAATCGCAAAAATATTTAATAATAAACTTTTTTTCATAAATATTACCTCTCTTTATTGCAGATTTATTATATCTATTTTATAATATTAAATATGTAACAAATGTTACAAAAATTAATTTTATGAGGTGTGTTATGAATATTTATGATTTTTTTTCTAAAGATTTCTTAAATAACTATTCATTTGTTAGATATTATTCTCGACAAAATGTTATTGCTATAGAAGGAAGCGAATGTAAATACATAGGATTTATCGATGATGGTAACATTGAAATATCCACTATTTCGTATCAAAATAAGGAAGAAATAATTAATGTTTTAAGTAAAAACCAATTTTTTGGTAATAATTTACTTTTTGCATCTAAAAATATATTTTTAGGAACTGTAATCGCCAAATCTCAAACAAGAATAAGATTCTTTACAAAAGATAATTTTTTAGTTTTATTGGAAAATAAAGATTTTTTAATGGCATATTTAGAATTTATATCTGACGAATCGATACAAACCAAAAATCAAGCCAAATTATTAGCACATAAAAATATTAGAGATCGCATTATGTTTTATTTGAAAGAAGAAGTTAGAAATAAAAATAATAATTATATTTATATACAATCAATAACTACTCTTTCTTCTATTTTATCTTTACCACGTCCATCGGTATCTAGAGAAATAAAAAGAATGTGCAATGATGGATTAATTGAATATAAAGATAAAAAAATATTTTTATTTAATAATTTATAGAAAATAAAAAGTTTTCGTAAAATCACTTTTTTTGTGAAATTACGAAAACTTTTTTATAAAATATTTTTACCTAATAAATCGTCATCATTAAGGCCGAAATTAGCAGCAATTGTTGCTCCAATATTAGCAAAAGTTTCTCCTTTTTCAAGTAATTTACCTTTTTTAAATGAAGGAGAATATAAAATTAATGGTACTTCCTCTCTTGTATGATCGGATCCTGGAGCAGTTGGATCGTTCCCATGATCTGCTGTTAAAATTAATAAGTCATTATCTTTTAAATTATCAATTAATTGAGCTAATTGATTATCGAATTCTTCTAAGCATTTAGCGTATCCTAAAACGTTTCTTCTATGACCATATTCCATATCAAAATCAACCAAATTAACAAAACATAATCCAGTAAAATCTCTATTTTGAATAATATCTAATGTTTTATTCATTCCATCAAAGTTAGAAATTGTTTTATTACTTTCACAGATTCCTTTATTATTAAATATATCAGCAATTTTTCCTATTGAAATAACATCATAACCATTATTTTTTAATAAATCTAAATACGTATTTTTAGTAGGAGATAAAGCATAATCATGTCTCTTTGAAGTTCGTTTAAAATTATCTTTATTTGTACCTATAAATGGTCTAGCAATAATTCTACCAACTTTCCATTCTTCTTTCATTGTAATTTCACGAGCGATTTCACAGAATTCATATAACTTTTCAACTGGAACAATTGCTTCATTAACAGCAATTTGTAATACAGAATCACTTGATGTGTAAACAATTAATTCATTAGTTCTTAATTGTCTTTCACCATATTCTTTAATTATTTCAGTTCCACTAGCAGATTTGTTTCCAATAATTTTATGACCAGTTCTTTTTTCTAATTCAGCAATTAATTCATTTGGAAAACCTGTATCAGTAAATGTTTTAAATGGTACTTGAGTATTTATTCCCATCATTTCCCAATGTCCTGTCATTGTATCTTTTCCATTACTTTTTTCACTTAATCTTCCAACATATCCAATAAAATTATTTGCAGGTTTAATGCCAATATAATTATCTAAATGTCCAAAGCCAAGTTTTTCAATGGCTGGCATTTTTAACCCGTTTACAGATTTGTCAATGTTTTTAGCAGTATTAGCAATTGTATCACCAAATTTTTCTTTATCAATAGCATGACCAACACCAAATGAATCTAAAACAATTGTAAAAATTCTCTTATATTTCATATTTTTTATCCCCTTTCAATTTTAAATATTTGTTTTTTATATCTTCATAGCTATTATGCATATAAATTTGAGTTGTAGAAATATCACTATGTCCAAGTATTTTTTGTACACTTCTAAGATCAGCATTATGATTAACTAAATGCGTAGCAAATGTATGTCTTAAAGTATGAGGAGATACATTTTTTCCTATATTAGCTGCTTTAGCACGCTTAGTAACCATTAAATAAACATCTTCTCTACTTAGTTTATTTCCATTTCTACTCAAATATAGTATATCATTTTTAGGATTGATTTTTAAAGCATTACGCTCATTATTTATATATAAATTCAATGCTTCAAAAGTATTTTTGCTAAAAAAAACAATCCTTTCTTTGCTTCCCTTACCAAAACAACGAATTTTATAATTGTAAAAGTCTATTTGTTGGATTTTTAAATTAATCAATTCTGATACACGCATGCCAGTAGCATATAATAAATTTATTATTGAATAATCTCTTTTGCCTAAAGGCTTATTTATATCGATACTTTCTAATAAATCAGTAATTTCTTGCTCAGTTAAAAAAGATGGATGATATTTATTAATTTTAGGAAGGTCTATTATATCACAAGGATTTAAAGTAATATATTTATTTTCAAGCAAAAATAAATAATAATTTCTTATTGCAATAAGATATATTTTTATTGTATTTTTACTGCAGCTAGAATAATTATAAAAAAAATTTTGTATGTCATTACTTGTAGCATTTATAGCTATTTTATTATTTTTATTTAAATAATTTATGAATGTATTTATTATTTTAATATATTGATGAAAAGTTTTAATTGAAACACTTCTATCTATAATCATATACTGTTTAAATTCATTTTCCTTAAAAACCACTAAATTTCAACTCCTTATCACTTAATTAGTATTATTTTAGTTATTATTTACCATATTTTACAAGTTCTTTGCCATATTTACGATTTATTATATTAACTATTTCTTCAGTCTTTTTATCTTTAATTGTTTTATTATTATCATTTAAATCAAATGATAATTGTTCGTTTTTGGTAGTAATTTCTTCAACCTCACCTAGAGTTACACCAACCAATCTTATCATTTCATTACTATAATTTTCATCTAATATTTTTACAGCATATTTAATAATTTCATTTTTATCATTTGATTTTTTATCCATTGTTTTTGAACGTGTTATTGATTTAAATGACGCATATTTTAATTGTAAAGTTATTGTTTTTCCTATCATATTAGATTTTTTTGCTCTATTTGAGACAGAATATGCTAATTTTCTTATTTCATCCACTATTTCATCATAATTATTAGTATTTGATACTAATGTCTGTGAATTTCCTATAGATTTACATGGTTCAGGTTCAGATTCAACTTCAGAATATTCGTTGCCATTTGCACAATTAATTAAATATTCAGTATTAATTCCTAAAATTTTTTTTAATTCATAATTATCCTTATTAGCATTTGCTAAATCACCAATTAAAAATATCCCAATTTGATTTAATTTCGGAGCTGTTTTTTTCCCTATTCCAAACATATCATTAATTGGTAGTGTCCATAATTTTGATGGTAAATCTTTTTTTCTGAAAATAGTGAAGCCAAATGGTTTTTTATAATCAGAAGCCATTTTAGCTAAAAATTTATTGTATGAAATTCCTATACTACATGATAATCCTACTTCATTTAAGATTCGATCTTGAATTTCTTTTATTTTTTTTAATGGTTCTTTTTCATTTTTTACACTGTTTGTCATATCAACATAACATTCATCAATGCTTGCCACTTCAATAATATTACTATATTGTCTGATAATATTCAAAAATCTTTGTTGATATTCAATATATGATTTAAAATCAGATGGTAAAATTATTAAATCTTTACACAATTTTTTTGCCATATATGTTGGCATTGCACTTTTAACACCATATTTTCTAGCAATATAACATGCTGTAGAAATAACACCTCTACTTGTTGAGCTTCCAACTGCAATTGGTTTATTTTTTAAAGAAGGGTTTTTTAATTTCTCAACACTTGCAAAAAAAGCATTCATATCAACGTGAATTATTACTCTCATCAAACCACTCCTTTAATATTATTATAAGTTATTATTAAAATAAAAAAAAGCATAAAAAATTTATAAATTTAATCTTAAGACTTCTGAAAGTAATAAAATAAATTCAGAATTTGTTGGATATATTTTTTTATCATTTAATAAATTCCCAAAAATTTTTATTATATTATTATAGTTTCCTTTATCTATACATGAACGAATAGCATTTCTAATAGATCTTTCTACACTTGAAGCTGTTGTATTATACTGTTTAGCTATTGATGGATAAACAACTTTAGTAATATTTCCTCTTAAATTATTTTTAAAAAAAACTTCCAGTATTGAAGTTCTAATATAATTAAATCCTTGAAGGTTTGGTTTAACTCCAAGATTCCTTAAAATATTTGTTACTTCTTTTTCTAAAAAAAATTTTAATTCTTCTATTTTTGTTTCATATTGTTCTAATTCGGCTTTTTTTAATCGATTATTGCTTGAATTATATCCTAAAACGCTATTTATTGCATATATACAAGTGTCAAAACTATATGGTTTTAATAGCATATAATTTATTTGTTGATTGCTTAAATACCTAACAGTATCTTTAGTAAAAATAAAGCTTGTAATAATAATTTTTTGAACTTTTTTTCGATATTTTTCATTAATTAAATTTATTACTTTTATTCCATCATAAATTGGTAACAATAAATCAATAATTAATATATCGATTTCACCTACATATTTTTTTATAAATTGTAAACCTTCTTTACCATTTGTTGCAGTTCCTATAATTGAAATATTATTTTCATTATTAAAATTATAGACTAAATTAGCAAGAAATATCGAATCATTATCCATAATAAAAACATTTGTCATAAATATATTATACCATCTACTCACGACAATAAATATCACATATTGAATATAACACAAATAACAAATAAAATCTACCTAAATAATTATAATATTATATTTATATTCTAAAAATGTAATTTAATATTAGCATTTTTGTTTTACTAAAAAAGTTTTCTAATAATTAGAAAACTTTTTTTATTTAATTATTATTCATTTCTTCAAGCATAAATCTAATAAATACGCCATGTCCACAAGTACAATCATCTACAATTACATGAGTTACTGCACCAATTAATTTTCCATCTTGAACTACCGGAGAGCCACTCATTCCTTGAATTATTCCATTTGTTTTATTAAGTAGATTTTTATCAACTACTTTGAAACTAAACCCTTTTGTTTCTTTCTTAATTTGTTCTTTAACATTTGTAATTTCAATTGCATATTCTTTAATAGTATTATCATCTAACGTGGTAATAATATATGCTTTCCCTTTTATAACATGATCTGAAGTTTCAATTAAATTATTTGCTGTTTTTCCATAATATTTGCCATATATGCCAAAAATAGTATTTTTTTCAATTGTTCCAATAACACTTTTCTTATCAATTTGAGCTATTTTTTCTCCTGGATTTCCGTTAATACTTCTTTTTATTCCTGTAACAGTACTTTCATAAATACTTCCAGAATTTATCGGATATACTTCTTGATAATCACTATCTCTAACTTCGTGGCCTAATGCTGCATATTTTTTTGTTTTAGGATCAATAAATGTTAATGTACCAATTCCTAATATTTTTTCTTTTATAAATAATCCTGTTTTATAGTTATTATCAATTTTATATATATTTAATTTTCTTACTATACTATTGTTGTTTCTTTTAATTTTAAGCGAAACACTAATTAAATCATCATTAAATGTTGACATATATTTTTCCAAATCTTTTAATGAAAAAATTTTATTTTCATCAATTTCATAGATTAAATCACCAATTTTTATGTCAGAATCAATTGATGGATTATATGAAATATTATCACAATGAATTGTTGTAGTATTTGATACAATTAATCCTTTTCCTTTTAATTCCATTCCTATATTTTCTCCACCTAAAATAACAGAATCTGAACTGCTAGTATTAATTATAGCAGGTGTAATTGTCAAGATAGTTAAGATAATAAAACAAACTATAATTTTAAATTTATTGATTTTTTTCATTTTTCTTCTCCTTTCATAACTATTATTTCCTAATAATATAATTATAAAGAAGAAATTATTAACAAAAAAATAGACATTATTATGCCTATTTTTTAAATATTTTTGATTAATTCTTTAGCATTTTCAATTGCACTATCAGAAATAATATCTCCCGATAATAATTTAGCGATTTCTTGGATTTGTTGTTCTTTATTTAATTTTGTTACAATTGTTTTAGTAGTATCATTGTTCATAATTTTTGAAACATGAAAATGATTGTCTGCTAATGACGCAACTTGAGGCAAATGAGTAATTGAAATAATTTGGATTTCCTTAGCCAATTCTTTCATTTTAAGTCCAACAGCTCTTGCAACTTTTCCTGAAACTCCAGTATCAACTTCATCAAAAATAACAGTATCAATGCCAAAATGTTTACTAAACAATACTTTTAATCCAAGCATTAATCGTGAAATTTCTCCACCAGAAGCAACTTTTGATAAAGATTGCAATGATTGTCCTGGATTCATTGAAATTAAAAAGTCAATTTTATCAAAACCATCATTATTTAATAAAACTGAGGTTTTAAAATCAATTGAAAATATAACATTTTCTAAATATAAATCTTTTAATTGTAAAATAATTTTGTTTTCTAAAATTTTTGCTAATTCTTTTCTTTTTATTGACAATTCTTTAGCCAAATTCATCGCTTTTGAATATGCTAATTCCTTTTCTTTTAAATATTGTGATAAAATTTTTTCATGTTCATCATGTGAATAAAGTTTTTCTTGAAGATAAGTTAATGCATTTTGGATACTTTCATAATCATTTCCGTATTTTCGTTTAAATTTATTTATTTGATATATACGGTTTTGTACTTCTTCAAGACGATTTTCATCAAAATCGAATGAATTAAATGTATTCTTAATATTATCGATTAGATCTTGACATCGATAATAAATATCATTAATTGGTTCAATAAAACTTTCAAAATCATTATATCCATTTAAAGATTCAATCGCTTTTTTAGCAATAAACATTGAACTTATAGTCCCTTGTTCACCGTCTAAAGATTCCAGCGCCGTGTTAATATTCAAAGCTATTTTTTCAAAAGCATTGATTCTTTTTTGTTCATTTTCTAATTCTTCAATTTCATTTTCTTTAAGATTTAATTCTTCTAATTCTTTTACTTGAAATCTAATAAATTCAATTTCATCATTACTAATATTATTATTTAAAATATTTTCGTATTTTTTATTTTTTTCTAAATACTCATTAAATGCACTTAAATATTGACTTTTTAAATCTTTAAATGAAGAATCTCCAAATGTTTCCAGTAACATTAGATAAAAATTTTGATTTAATAAATATTGATTATCATGTTGAGAATGAATATCAATCATTTGCTGAGCAATTTGTTTAATAATATTTATAGTTGTACTGCGACCATTAATTTTTGAAATACTGTGACCATCATCATAGATATCTTTTGACAAAATTAAAGTATCCTCAACTTCATCATTTAAAATTAATTCTATTTTTTGCTTTAGTTCTTGATTTAAAACAAAAACACCTTCAATAAAAGCTTTTTTGGCTCCTTTTCTAACAAAAGAAGAATTAGCACGATCGCCAAGTAATAATCCAAGTGCGTCAATAATAATTGATTTTCCAGCACCTGTTTCACCAGTTAAAACATTAAAACTATCATAAAATTCTAATGTTAAATCATCAATGATTGTAAAATTTTTAATAACAAGTTGTTGAATCATATTATTAACTCCTTTCAAATTATTTATTTAAATCCTTATGTGCAGTAGAAACAATATCGCTAATGTTTATTTTTTTAGATGAATGATAATGAGAAAATTTAGCTAAAAATTCAATGTTCCCTTCTTTTTTACCTTTTATAGGTGAATATGTTAAATCATTCAATTGAAAATTATTTTCATTTGCATATGAAATTATTTTATTAATAACATCTATATGAACATCTTCATTTTTTATGACACCATTTTTATTTAAAAATGAATTTTCAGTTTCAAATTGTGGTTTAATTAAAGCAATAAAAATTGTTTTATCACAAGAAACAGCATTTACGATTGGAAAAACATGTTTTAGTGATATAAAAGAAACATCTGTTACAATGTAATCAAATACCTCATTAAATGTTTCAAATTTTAAATTTTTTAAATTAAAATTTTCTTTTAAGTAGACCTTTTCATTTAATGATAGTTTTTCATCCATTTGTTTTGTACCAACATCAATTGCACATACTTTCCTAGCACCAAAATGTAATGAACAATCTGTAAAGCCACCAGTAGATGAGCCAATATCTAAAACTACTTTATCTTTTAAATTTAGTTGAAATTCAAATACGGCATGTTCTAATTTTTTTCCACCTCTAGAAACATATTCTTTTTCACATGGTAATATATTAATTTTAATGGAATTATCATCATTTTTTATATTTAAGGAAGGCTTTATAATCACTTTATCATTTAAAATAATTCTTCCTTCTTTTATAGCTGATACAGCTTTTTCTCGACTACTGAAATACTTATTTTCTACTAAATATCTATCAATTCTCATTATTTTAGTAGTTTTATAGTTGATTTTAGTTCATTTATATTTAATTTTAAGTATTCTAGTAGTTCGCAAATTGTTCCATGTTTAATATATTTTGTTGGCAATGATAAATTGATTAATTTTCCACTATAATGTGCTAAAACCATAAATTCAGCAATTGAATCAAATAAACCTTCTTTAATACTATATATATCATAAACAATAATATATTTATATTTATTTAATATTAAATTTAATTTATTTTCATCGATAGGATTATAAAATCTTGCAAATAATAAGTCAACCATAATATTTTCATCAGTAAAAATCTTTTTTAATGATTTAGTAATTGGGCCAGTTGAAATAACTAAAATATCATTTTCATTATTTATTAAATAGTCCCATTGTCCAAGATAAATCTTATCTATATGATAATTTAAATCTTCATTTTTTATATTTTCTCTCGGATATCTAATAAATGATAATATATCATTTTCATAACTGAAATTTAAAATATTAGCCGCATCATTATAATCAATAGGCATTGTAATACAAGAATTTGGAAGACTTTTACATATAGCAACATCAAAGATTCCATGATGCGTTTCTCCATCTTCTCCAACTAACCCTGCCCGATCTACTGCAACAATAGCTCCTAATTTCATTCTTGCTAAATCATGGTTTAAATTATCATAAGCACGTTGCATAAAAGTCGAATAAATACTAATAATTGGCTTTTTACCACCTAGTACT
The DNA here is from genome assembly GCA_964646425.1 of uncultured Eubacteriales bacterium. Lineage (GTDB taxonomy): Bacteria > Bacillota_I > Bacilli_A > RFN20 > JAISJY01 > CAZYEI01. The sequence goes on from CAZYEI010000007.1 coordinate 39,233, forward strand.
AATCCAGCAGCCATAGTTACTGCATGTTCCTCACTTATTCCTACATCTATTGTTCTATCAGGATATTTAAAAAATAATTTCTTTAATTTAGATCCTGAAATCATAGCAGGAGTTAATAAAACAGTATCTTCATTTTTAAAACTAAATTCATCGATTAAATTAGACATTGCATAACTCCATGATATTCCTTCATCAATTTTATTAGCATCACCTGATTTTATATCAAATGCTCCAACACCATGCCATGTGCCATCTAAATCATTTTCAGCCTTTTCATATCCTTTACCTTTTTGAGTAAGAACGTGCACAATTACAGATGAGTTCATTTTTTTGGCATTTTCAAGTCCTTTAACGATAGTTTTGATATCATGACCATCAAAAGGTCCAAGATATTCAAGTCCCATACACTCAAATACATTATCTTTACCTAAGGTCATATATTTAAACCCATTTTTAACTTTTTTTAATAATTTATATAAAGGTTTAGTTATATTATTTTTTGACCAACTAATAAAATATTTTTTTGATTTTTGATATTTACTGCTTCCTCTAACCCCTGTTAAAAATTTAGCTATTCCTCCAACAGGTTTGGAAATGGACATTTCATTATCATTTAAAACAATAATTACTTTATTATTCACTTCTGCTAAATGATTTATTGCCTCTAATGCAATTCCTGAAGAAATTGAAGCATCGCCAATAATAGAAACTATATGATAATTATCATTATTTAAATCCCTAGCAATTGCTAATCCTTCAGCAATAGAAATTGAAGTAGAAGAATGGCCGGCTTCCATAATATCGTGTTCACTTTCAGATCTTTTTTGATATCCTGATAATCCATCATAACATCTCAATGTATTAACAAATTTTTCATATCTACCAGTTAATATTTTATGTGTATATGTCTGATGACCAACATCAAATAACAGTTTATCTTTTGGAGAGTCAAAAACTTTATGTAATGCTATAGTTAATTCAACACACCCAAGATTACTAGAAAGATGTCCGCCATGATTAGCAACAGTTTCAATAATGCATTTTCTTATATCAGCTGCTAAAGAGTCTAATTCAGGGTATGTTAAATTTTTTATAAATTCAGGATTTTTGATTTGAGATAAATCCATTTATATCACTACTTTCTTCGATTTTTTATTTGATCAATTAAATTAATTAAATCCATATTATTAAACTGTGGAATTTTTTCTAATATTTGATAAATATTACTAAATAATTCAGAAACTTTTTCTTTGGCTTTTTCTAACCCAAATTGCTTAACATATGTATTTTTATTTGAATTATAATCTTTTAATGGAGTTTTTCCAAGCACTTCAAAATTACCTTCAAAATCTAAAATATCATCCTGTATTTGAAAAGCAAGTCCTAAATTATCACTTATTTCAAGAAAATCATCTAGCAAATCTAATCTATTAGCAATATTAACTGCAAAGATAAAAGGAATTGACAAAAGTTTTGAAGTCTTTAAATAATTAATATCAAGAATATGATGAACATTATTCTCTTTATCATTAGATAAATCATAAAATTGGCCTCTAACCATGCCACTAGAACCTATTGCATCACTTAATTCTTTAATTAAAATAACTTTTTGATGATCATTTAATTCTAAAGAATTTGTAATATAAAAAAATGCATCACTTAAAAGTGCATCACCAACTAGTACAGCATTAGCACTTCCATATTTTTTATGCGAAGCTAATTTCCCATGTCGATAATCATCATTATCCATTTCAGGCAAATCATCATGTACCAACGAATATGTATGAATCATTTCAATAGAAGCAGCAATATCAAAATAGTTAGATGGTTGATAGCCAAATCCTTTAATAATTGCCAAGAAAAATAATGGTCGTAATCTTTTACCATTATTAATAAGAGAATAAGAAATCATTTCATCAATTTCATCTCTTGTATACAAGGATTCAAGATAAAGATTAAAATCCTCTTTTATTTTTTCCATCATATTTTATTCCTCAATAAATTCAGATACTTTAGAATCCTCTAATATTTTTGCAGCTTTTCCTTCAATATTTTTTAATTCTGCCTCACAATACTTAGAAAGTTTTATTCCTTCCTCAAATAGTGAAAGCGACTCATTTAATGCCACATCACCATTTTCCAAAATCTTTACTATTTCTTCAAGTCGAATCAACGATTCTTCGAAATTCATTTTCTTTTCCATAATTATTCCTCCTCGATTGAATTAATCAAAGCAGTAGCAGAGCCATCAACTAATTTGATTTTTATTTTATCATTTAGATTAATTGATTTAATCGATTTAATTGATTTATTATCTTCATCTGTCAATACACCATATCCCCTTTGTAATATTTTTAGAGGACTTAATGCTTCAAGTTTTGATATTAATAAAGCAAATTCGGTGCAATTATTTTTATAATTATTTTTATAATTATTATTTAATTTAATTATTGATTCACTTATACGCATCTTATTATATCTAATAATATTAAAATAAGAATTTTTCAAATTAATATCTAGTCCTTGAATTTTTTTATTTATATCTGAAAAGAAATTTGATTTAACCAAATTTAATCTATTATTTAATGAATTTAAAACTAACAACTTATTTCTCGTTAAATCTTCTATATTATTTAATATTTTTCGCTGTTTTAAATTTTCAAGTTTTAATTTATTTTCTTTTAAACGATTATTAAATACTCCAAATAGATTATTATTTAAATTATTTAAATATGTTACAACTTCATTTATATTTGGTGTTACCATTTCAGCAGCCCCTGTTGGAGTAGGTGCTCTTTTATCAGCAACAAAATCTGAAATAGTAAAATCAACTTCATGTCCTATGCCTGAAACAAGTGGTGTTTTCATATTAAAAATAGCTCTTGCAACAATTTCTTCATTAAACGCCCATAAGTCTTCAAGACTTCCGCCACCTCGAGCTAATATTATTACATCAAATCCTAGTGTATCAGCATATTCTAATTTTCTTACAATATCAGGAGCAGCGTTCACGCCTTGAACAAGTGAAGGAATTAAAACTCTTTCACATATAGGCCATCTTCTACTTATAGTAGAAAAAATATCATGAATTGCTGCACCAGTATAGGCACTAATTATTCCAATTTTCATTGGAAATGCAGGGATTTTTTTCTTATAAATGGAATTAAATAATCCTTCTGCTTGTAATTTATTTTTTAGTTGTTCAAATTGCAAATAGAGTAATCCAAGTCCATCAGGTTCAATTTTAGAAACCAAAAGTTGATAACTACCACCCATTTCATAAACAGTAATAGAAGCACTAACAACAACTTGCATGCCCTCTTCTATTTTAAACTTACAATTTCTCGCATAACTAGCAAACATAACAGCATTAATTCTAGTTCTAGAATCTTTTAAAGTAAAATACCAATGTCCAGATGTATGGATTTTCAAATTTGAAATTTCACCTTTTACTAGAATATTTTTAAGTCGATAATCGTTTTCTAAATTATTTTTAATAATATATGTTAATTCTTGAATTGTTAAAAAATTATTGTTCATCATTTTTATTTGGTTCTTCTAATTTATCTAAAACGCCATTAATGTAACGATATGAAGCATCATCACTAAATTTTTGGGCTATTTTTACACAAACATTTATTGCAACAATTTTAGGGATATTACAATAGTATATTTCAATATATCCAAGAATTAATATAGCTTGGTCAACTAAGGATAAACGATTAAAATCCCAATCAACTAAATGCTTTGAGATACATTCTACAGCTTCAGGCATATGCTTAATAGCATTACTAAAAGTAGTGCGAATAAAAGGTTCACAATGCTGAATAGGTTTATGAGTAATATTTTCTACTATTTCTATTGGTTTAGGACGCTCACTCATTCCTAAATAAAAAAGATATTGAAAAATACATTGCATTATTAAAGTGTGCTGTAAAGTTCTAGATACCTTTTTATGCAAATCATTTGACATTTCTAATTCCATTTCAAAAACCTCCTAAAAAAATAATTCTCAAAAAAAGCACCAACAGGTGCCTACTTAACATCCGCAATGAAAATGTCTATTTTTGTTGGAGTAACCTCAGTCATATATTGCAATGATTGAGTTACTTTTTCTCTAACCTCATTACACACTTTTTCTACATTATAGCCATATTTAACTCTTAAATTAATTGAAATATAGCAGCCATCGCCTTTAAACTTGCAAGTAATGTCTTGTTTTCTAAATAAATAATTTTTATCCATAGAAAAATCAACACCATCAATTTCCAAACAAATTAATCTTGTAATTTCTTCAAAAACATTAGTAGAAATTCCTATTTTCCCACTATTTTTGTAATTATCAATTCCGTAAAAATTCTTTTGAAACATAAACATCACCACTTTCGTGATTATTATATCATAATGATATAATATTTTCTATAATATTAATTTATAAATTAAAAAAAACTATGGAAGAAAAATCATTTTTAACATATAAAAAAGAAAAAAATCGCTTTTCAGCGATTTAATTTTTAAACATTACTTCTACAAAAACATTTGTGTCAAATATTTTATATGCAATCGCCATAACTTTTGCTGCATCAGTTTTCGTAGCATCCTCTTTTGAAATAATAATAGTAATTGTTTCTTTATTCATTTCAACATAGACTTTTTCATATCCTATTTCTTTTAGTTCTACTTTTACTTTATTTTCAAGTTCTAATTGTTTATTTTTATTTGTAATTGCTTGCAATGCCATTGCTTTTTCATCATTACTAGCCTCTGCTGAAGCAATAATTTCATTTTGAGATGCTAAAAATTCCTCATATGAATCATTTTTTGCTAATTCTAGAGATGAATAATAGATATCACTAGAACTTTCTAATTTCGTATCGACTACTTTATCTAATCCATCTGTTGAAAAAGGCAGCATTACATAATAAACTGATAGCACAAGAACTAAACTAAATAAAGAGATGAACGCAATAACTTGACGTTTCATTTAACTTCCTCCTTTATTCATGTACTACAATATATGAAAATAAAAATAAAATTAGAACAAAAAAATCACGATTTTCTCATCGTGATTTTTCATTAAGCTCTTGAATCGTAATCGCCTGTATCTGTACGAACTAAAACTTCTTCGCCTTCTTCAATGAATAATGGAACTCGAATTACTAATCCTGTTTCTAAAGTAGCATCTTTAGTTGCACTTCTTGCTGTATCACCACGAACTGCTGGTTCTGTGCTTGTTACAGTTAATGTAACTTTAGCAGGCAAAGTAATACCCATAATTTCATCTTGATAATAAGTTATTTCAACATTCGCATTTTCACGTAAAAATTTCTTTTCCCATTCTAATTTTGATTCATGAAGATTAACTTGTTCATATGTTTCATTATCCATAAATACAAAATCTTCTCCATCTTTATAAAGATATTGCATTTCTTTTTTGTCCATACGAGCAGTTTCAACTTTATCTCCACCAGTAAATGACATATCAGTAATAGCACCTGATCTTAAATTTTTAACTTTTAATTTAATAACCATTTGGCGCATTGCAGTCTTATTATGTAATGTGTCAAGCACTTGATAGACATTACCTTCAAATTCGAATGTTGAATTTGGTCTCAAATCGTTAACTGAAATCATAACTACATCTCCTTTATTTATTTAACTATGATATTATAGCAAATTTTTATAAAAAAGAGAATAACAAATCATATAAGATTTAAAAATATTAATTAAAATTATGCATAAAATATCAATAAATTGAATTTTAAGATGGAAATTTAAGATTTTAAATAATCCAAAATAAAATAATCCTGATAAAATCCCAAATATAAAATATATAATTTGATTATTTTTTTTACAGTATTTTTGATAAAAAATAGCAATAAAAATATTAATTAAAATTAAAAGCAAAAAATTTAATATATTATTTAGTAAATTATACGAAAAAAAATTTTTCTTGAATATGTATATCTTAGTAAATTTAAAAAAATTAAAAAAATCTAGTAATAATTCCTCAATTAAAGAAGTAAAAAAAACTAATTGAATTTGATACTTTTTCATATTTTCACCTTCAATTAGTTTTTGATATTTAAAAAGAATTATACATCTTTTCCTCTAAAATAGTAGTAGATTGATCATGACCCGGATAAACTTTTACATTTGAACTTAAAGTACAAAGAAATTTTAAACTCTCTATTATTTTATGATAATTCCCACCATACAAATCAACTCTACCCATACCATGATAAAACATCGTATCGCCACTAAATAAAATTTTTTCTTTCTTAAAGTAGAAACAAACACTTCCAATAGAATGACCTGGAGTTTCATATACATAAATATTAGAATCCACTTTTTCAATTTCAATTGCATTTTTAGTTTTAATATCTAATATGTAATTGGGATTAGATATTTTAGCATTAATTATTTTTTTTGTTCCATTTGCTATTTCAATATCAGCATTCGATAAATAAACAGATACTTTATATTTTTCAACTAATCGTTTTGCTGACATAAAATGATCAAAATGACCATGTGTTAAAAGAATAGCCTTGACACCTTTAAAATTTTCTCTTATTTTTGAATCAATTTTTTCAAAATCAGAGCCAGGATCAATAATATAGCAAAAGGAATCATCTGCATCTACAATATAAGTATTTTCTTGGAACAATGAATTGATAATTCTTAACATACTTTTTATAAAGAAAAAACCTATTAAACATAATAGGTTTATTTTTTCTCCTTATGAACTGTTTTTTTGTTACAACGTCTACAGAATTTTTTAATTTCTATACGTTCAGGGTGTTTACGTTTGTCTTTTGTTCCAATGTAATTTTCTTCACCGCATACTGTGCAACGATAAATAATATTTTCTCTCACTGCTGACACCTCCGTTAAATATCTCAAGCCAATATATAATATCACAACATTTAATTATAATCTAGAGTTTTTTTATTTTTTTTCAAAAATATCTTCTTTTTTATTTTGATTTATTGCTATTTGTGATAAGATAGCAATGGTGATATATATGACAACAAGAAATCAAACACTTCCAATAAAGGTAGGAAATAAAATAATTGGCGGACAAAACAAAGTAATTATCCAATCAATGTGCAATACTAAAACTAAGGATATTGCTTCGACTGTTAAACAAATTTTAGAATTAGAAGAACTAGGTTGCGAAATAATTAGAGTAGCAATTTTAGATGAAGAAGATGCTAATGCCATTAAAAGTATCAAAGAACAAATCCATATTCCTTTAGTTGCTGATATCCATTTCGATTATCGATTGGCTTTAATTTGCATTGATAATGGAATCGATAAAATTAGAATTAATCCTGGAAATATTGGAAATGAAGAAAATGTAAAAAAGGTTGTAGAAGCCTGTAAGAAAAAAAATATTCCAATTAGAATAGGAGTAAATGGTGGGTCGCTCGAAAAAGAACTTTTAGAAAAATATGGGCATGATAATCCTGAAGCAATGGTTTTAAGTGCCAAAAAAGAAATTTCATTATTAGAAAAATTTGATTTTAAAAATATTATAATTTCCCTAAAATCCAGTGATATATTAACAACAATAAAAGCATATGAATTAGCAAGTAAAACTTTTAACTATCCCCTACACTTAGGAATTACAGAAGCAGGAGCACTTTTAACAAGTTCAATTAAATCTAGTGCAGGATTAGGCATCTTATTATATCAAGGAATTGGCGATACAATAAGAATTTCAATTAGCGATAATCCAAAAAAAGAAATACAAGTGGCTAAAGAGCTATTATCTAATTTTAATTTATATAATAATCATCCAAACCTCGTTTCTTGCCCTACATGTGGTAGAATTCAATATGATATGATTCCGATTGTTAAAGAAATAGAAGAATTTCTACAAACAATCAAGTATCCAATAAAAGTCGCAATCATGGGATGTGCTGTAAATGGACCGATTGAAGCCAAAAATGCAGATATTGGAATTGCTGGTGGCAAAAATGAAGGACTTTTATTCAAAAAAGGTCAAATAATCAAAAAAATTCCTCAAACTAAATTAGTTGCAGAATTAAAAAAAGAAATACTAAAATTTACAAAGAATGATTAGATTCATTCTTTTTTCTTTTTTACATATATTAATATTGTAAGAAAGGAAAAAAGAATTATGAATACTCAAATAGAAAATTATATTAAAAACATTGAATTAGACGATGCAATTTTGCTAGCAAAACAATATTTAAATGTTCATTTTTCAAAAGATGAATTAGCCAAAGTGTTTCCAATCATAAAAAAAAGATATAAAGAATATTTTGATATTATAAGAAGAGATAAATTATTATATGATATTCAAACAAATACTTCAAAAGAAACATTTAGAAAACTATTAATTTGCATCGATAGAGCAAAAATATTAATAAACGAAAAAAAATAGTGGAAAACCACTATTTTTCTTCGTTTACATCTAATACTTTTTTTCCATCGTAATTTCCACAATTTTTACATACATGGTGAGGTTGAACCTTTGCTCCACATTTTGGACATTCAACTAGATTAGGCTTTACTAAAGCTAAGTGAGATCTACGTAAATTTTTACGTGTCTTACCAGTTCTTCTAAATGGTACTGCCATTTTAACACCTCCTACTAAACTTAAAATGACTATAAAATTTATATAAGCATATATAATTTACACTAAATTTCCCTATTTGTCAAAGTATTTCTTTAAACTTTCTAATCTTGGATCAATATTTTTATTCAAACTTTCACGATAATCACAATATTCTTCTTCTGAAATAACTTGCCATCCCTCACCAGAAGTTGGCATATTATCATTTTCAGAAACCACTCTCATAGGAATATTAGAAAAAATAATTTCCCAAATATAAGGTGATAAATCAATAATATTACCTTTAACATATTCAATGTCATCATTTTCATATGTCTTATTAAATGTAAAAATTAATTCTTCATCTATTTCAAAAGGATAATGAACAAGGACTAATGTTCTAGCACATTCTAAATCCATAACTCCTTTTATTTTTATATTAAAAAAACTTTGTTCAACATTTGGTAAAAAATTAACGCTTCCTGTAATTGAAATCTCAGATAATCCTAAAAGTCTTTTTGTAGATTTGATTAATGCATCGTCAAATACAATTTTTTCATTTATTTCTTTCGGAATAATCGCATTTTTATTTAGCCAATCATGACTGTATTTCAAAGATATTACCTCCTCTTGCAAACAAAATTATTATAGTTAAAGATTTTATTAATGTCAAACAATTATATATTCTATTTTTTTGTTTTACAATAAAAGATAAATAAAGTAAAATATAATTGTAAAGCATCAAAGCGGTACTACTTTATTACTAAATTACTACTTTCTACTATAATTAGTTATTTTATGTCTATTTTTAGTAGTTTAATAGTTGATATTCAATTATATTTTGGAGGCTTCATTATATGAATTATGGAATTATTTTATTAGATGAAAATTATGAATTTGCTAAAATTTCTCTAAAAAAAATCAAAAAGAATGTTGGTAACGCAATTGCAATTATTTTAGGAAATTATGAATTAAATGGATTACCTTTTAATGATTCCAAAATAACCAAAACTAATAAAATGCTTGAAATTGGTTTTGATTTAGTTATAGAAATTCCTACACCAATATATTTAAATTCATTTTCTTTTTTAAAAAACTATCTATTAAATTTATTACAAAAATTAAATATTGAATTATTATATTTACCAAGTGAAAATAATAGTTTATCTGCATTCAAAAAATTTCACTCAAAATATAATTTTTATTACCCATCTTATGATAAAGTATTTCATTTTTATTTAAACCAATTTTCATATGAAGATGCTACTAACTTAGCAAAAAAATATATTTCTAATTTTTATAAAATAAGAATTTATGATTATTTTAATTTAAATATAATTAGTGACTTAAAAAAAAGAAAAATTAAAATTAAATTAATAAAAACA
>CAZYEI010000008.1:0-37952 GCA_964646425.1 uncultured Eubacteriales bacterium
ATGTGAACTTGTAATTATAATACTATTTGAAAATTATTATGTCAATATTTTTATTTAAACAGTATTTTTTGTTGAATTTAAGATTAAATCTTCATTTTTAATAACTATTAAACCAAAATTAGTAATCAAGTTACAATAATTTTAATTATTAATAAAATTTATTGTTAATTTATACACGTTAATGAATCGCTATAACTATTTAATCATCATAATTTATCATATAATTTCTTTTTTTATCTTTTATAGAAATTACTCCTATATCTAAATACATACTGGAAGTCAAATTTTGTTGTTTATTGAAATAAATATTAACACCACGAATCGGAGAACTAATGTCACTATTTGTTTCTTGCAAGTAGTCTTCATATTCAGATTCAAAAATTGCTTCAAAATAAATATTTTTAATGTTAGATAACTGATTTAAAGTTATCTTTGGTCTACCCCAAACAATTAAATTAGTGATATTTGCACCAAATTCATAATCAGTAAAAGTTTCAACGGTATCTGCAAGTTCTAAAGTTGTAATGTTTGCATAAGAATCAAAAATTATTTCTTTACTATGAAGCTTAACATTATTAAATGTTTGGTATCGCATAAATTGAAATGAAGTAATATTTTGATACAAATCTAAATCCGTAATACAAGTATTACTTAAATCTCTGATTTCAGTTACCGAACTTGGAATTTTAAAATCCGTTAATTTTGGTAACTCTATAAAGGAAATCTCGGTTAAACTATTTGGATATGCTAATTCAAGTGTTTGAAGATTTTCTAAAATATGTAAATCTAACGATTCTGTTGGTGATGAGTTAATAATTTCCGTTAATTTTGGAGCATTTTCCACATACAAAGAAGTAATATTTGATCCTGGCAAAATTTCTATTTTTTCTAAAGAAGGGCAATTACATATATTTAATTCGCCTTCTGCAGAAGCAGGAATAGTTATATTTTTTACATTTGTGCCCTTATAAATATCTTTAATTGTTTTAACATTATCTGGTAAATTTATTATTTCGATATTAGGACAAAAATACAAATCTGCATCGACACTTTCTCTACTTCCTAAAAATGTAAGTTTTCTTAATGTAGTAGATTCAAAGCTACCACCAAATTTGCATCCTTCTGGAACAATCAACTCTTCAACATTCATTTTACCAACATTAAATGATTCAACATTGTTTGGAATTTCAAATACTTTTGCTTCTACTTTTTCAGCATAAAGATTTTTAATATCAGCTTCACTAATATCAATATTATCATTTAGTTCTTCTAAATTAATTTCATTAAATTCTCCTTTAAAAGAAATAGATAATTCTTTCAATTTTGAAGTATCATAACTATATACTCCTATTGAACCAACAAATTCTCCTTCAAATGTCAATGATTCTAACATTGGAAATTCATCGATAGTAACGTCATAACCAGAATATTCATCGCCATAACTATCCGGAATAATTACTAATTCAGTAATTTCTGAAAACCATGCCGAAAATGGAGGTAAAATTACTGAACGAACTTCTTCTAGAGTAATTGTAGCTTTTTTTATATTTGTAAGAAAATTATTTTCATCAGCCATATCTCTGAAAGTAATAATTTCAAAGATGTCATCAACAGAAGCTATTCTTGTATCAATATAAGTTACTTCATCAACTAATACATAGATTGCTTCATTTTCTTTATTAAATAAATAACCATCTTTAAGATAAAAATTCTTATTATCATCTGCAATTGTTATTTTTCTAAAACCATAAAGATTAGCAAGACGCTTACGAGAATATTCATTAATTTCTATTTCTTCTAGTGAAGATGGTATAATTAATTCTTCACCAGACAATGTAGCATCAGATGATACTTTTACAACTCCTTCTGGAATAGAAACAACGCTATCTTTTCCAGTATAAGCTGTTAAAACATTATTTTCTATATGGAATGTGTCGACGTTTAATTCATATTGAAAATTTTTCATAAATTCTTCTCTATAATCGTCAGAAAAAGTCGATATTGATTCATGATCATAATTATATTTATCCATATTAATTGGATCATTTAATACATTGTCAGTTAATTCTTGTAATTCATTATTTGAAAGAAGAAAATTACCTAACAAATTATCTTTAAAAATAGCATCATAAAGATAAGCGTGTAAAGCATTCTGTTCATTTATTTCTTCCTCAGAATCTATTTCTTTATTAAAAAATTTATGATCTGATATAATTTTAAAAGTTTCTAGTTGTTTTCTATCTGAATAAACAAAATCAAAAGATGTTTTTTCAACACTCATATCACCTATTATAACTCTATAATATAAATAATAATCATTGCATAAATATTCACGACTAAAGTTAGTGATACTTTTTGTTTTTATTTCATATTCATAATCAGTAACTTGCAAAATAGCCGAATTATTTGAACTATCATATTCTACACTAGTTTCAATATAGTTAGTTTTTTCAGAATAAGAATGAAACTCTTCTATAAAACGCAATACATAGTTATTGTCTTCAATGTCAAATAAATAATAGCCAGCATTTGGAAAAAACATAGTTTGATTTTGAATATTAACTCCAGTAGAATCTGCAATTTTAGCATATACCAATGGTTCTAATGTCGCTTCTAAAACTTTAACTGGATATGTATCTTGCCAAGTTTTAACAACATCTGCATAATTATTTTCAAAATTATAATTTTCTTTAATACAATTTATAATTCCAGAATTATCAGTATTAGCAGAACTAGAAACAGCCAAATTTAAAATTTCTATTTCATCATCTTGATTTTCACTTATTTCTTTAGAAATATCTTTAAATACACCCCAAACATTTTTAGATGTCTTTTCCAATTTTGTAAATGGTTTGCTATTATTTCCAAATGTATTACATCCAACCACAGCACCACAAATAATTAACATAAAACTACAAAAAATAAATTTAATACTTTTTTTCATTTATATCACCTCAAAATAATTATATTACATCAAGAAAACGATTGAAATAATAGGTTTATTTGAAAAATAAATCCCCGTAAGTTTTTTTATTTTTCTGAGCTTACAGGGATAATTATTTTTAATTAGTCTTCTTTTTTAGCATCTTCGATTACTTTTGCTACTAAGAACTCAGGAACTTCTTGGTAATGAGAGAATTTCATTGTGAATGTTGCTTGACCTGCTGTAAAGGCATTTAAGTCAAGAATATATGTTGCCATCTCAGCTTGTGGAACTTTAGCAATAATCATTTGATCATGTTCCAAAACTTCAATGCCATCAATAATACCTCTTCTTTTATTAATATCGCCGATTACTGAACCTACGAATTCATTTGGTGCTGTAACACGAACTTCATAAATTGGTTCTAATAAAGTTGGTTTTGCCTTTGGACAAGCATCTTTAAATGCTAATGTAGCTGCCATTTTAAACGCTAATTCAGATGAATCAACACTATGATATTTGCCATCAAATAAAGTAGTTTTAATATTAATAACTGGATAACCAGCAAGTACTCCTGTTTTACAAGCCTCTCTAAATCCTTTCTCAACTGCTGGAATATAGGCTCCAGGAACTGCTCCTCCAAAAATATCATCAACAAATACTGGTTCTTCTTGTTCATCACAATGCTCAAATTTCATTTGAACAATACCATATTGACCAGAACCACCAGATTGTTTTACATAACGTCCTTCAACACTAGCTGTTCCTTTAATTGTTTCACGATATGGAACTTTAGCTCTTCCTACTTTAACATTAATATTATAAACATTCTTTAATTTTTCAACAATATACTCTAAATGTGAAGCACCAAGACAACCTAGAATTAATTGTTTTAATTCCGGATCACGGTAGGCACTAATAGTTAAATCTTCAATACACATTTTTCTTAATGCATCACTAATCTTAGCTTCATCATTTTTAGAAGCAACCTCTAAACTATAAAAAATGTATGGCTTAATGCTATCATAAATATCATAAACAAAATTATCTTTTTCATCACAAATAGTGTCATTAGTTTCTAAAGAGTTTGTTTTAGTAACGACGCCAATATCACCAGCATGTAATTCATCAACTTCTACTTGTTGTTTTCCTCTAACAACTAATAGGTTTCCCACTTTTTCTTTAACATCTTTTGTTGAATTGTGAATAGTCATATCTTTTTTCAAAATACCAGAACGAACAACAACATATGATAGTTTTCCTACGAAAGGATCGACATCTGTCTTAAACACAAACGCTGATAAAGGTTCATCATCTGATACTTTTCTTTCAACAATTTCATATTCATCTAATAATTCTCCAAATGGTTGTCTCATATCAACTTCACTTGGTAAATATTTTGCTAAAGAGCGAAGAAGTGTATGTGTTCCAACATTCTTAGCACTTGAACCACAAATAATTGGTACTAATTTTCCCTCTCTTATTCCTCGTTTTAATGTTTTCTTAACATCTTGAAGTGAGATTTCTTCTTCCATCAAGAATTTTTCTAAAATTTCATCATCAATATCTGCTACAGACTCAATAATTTTTTGATGTAGCATTTCAATTTTTGGTTTCTTTTCTTCCCAAATTTCATCATCAACACAAACTCCATTTTTAACAATTCTTGCTTTCATATCAACAACATTAACAAAGCCTTCAAAGTCTTCCTTACGACCAATCGGCCATGTAAATGGAACTGCACGTTTACCTAAATTTTCTCTAATATCTTCAATTACTTCTTCAAAATTTATATTTTCTTTATCCATCTTATTAATATAGATAATAGATGGTAAACTATGTTGACGAAGATATTTCCACATTCTCTTAGTTCCTGGCTCTACTCCTTTAGTAGCATCTATAACTAAGATTGCACTTCTCGCTGCTCTTAACGCTTGATTTACTTCTCCAACAAAATCAAATAATCCTGGAGTATCAATAAAATTATATTTATATTCGCCATATTCATCGGCATATGGTACAGGAATTATGCTAGTACGATATGATACATGATGATTTTTTTCTTCTTTAGTGTAATCAGATACGGTTGTTCCTTCTTCAACTGTTCCTTTTTTAGCAATTACTTTTTGTTCAAACAACAAAGCTTCAATCAAACTCGTTTTTCCTGAGCCTTGATGGCCCAAAACAACAACATTTCTAATGTTATTAGGATCATAGACTTTTTTCATATATTATTCCTCCTTGTCTATATTTATAATATTAATTTTTTCCCTCTTGAATGTATTGTATCATATAATTATTGATAAATAAAGAATTTTTTGTATGCGCTTACATTAATTGTTATTGATATATAATACATTGTCTTTATCAGGATAAAAATCTTGACAATATTTTTTTATATGCTTATAATGTTGTCAAACGATGAAGGAACTAATAGAAAGTTTTTCTATTTATAGAGAGCTAATGGCTGGTGTAAATTAGTAATAGTACTTTCTTATCTACTCTGGAGTAACGCTAATCCCGTTCGTATTACTACGTTACAGTATTTAAGAGCTAACTCATTTGTTAGAATTAAGGTGGTACCGCGTATTTAATTTGCGTCCTTATAATGATTATTTATAAGGACGTTTTTTTATTGATTAATGGAAGGAGAAATAATAATGTTAGATTTAAATTTAATTAAAGAAAAAACAGATTATGTTAAAGCTGCATTAGCTAAAAAGGGATGGAATGTTGATTTTACCGATTTATTAGCTAAAATGGAGCAAAGAAAACAACTTATTGCTAAAATCGAAGAAGTAAAGGCTGAAAAAAATAAATTATCAGCTTCAGTCCCTATGGTAAAAAAGGCTGGTGGAGATATTCAAGCAATTTTCACTAAAGTTAAAGAATTAAATGCTTCCATTGAAGAAGATGAAATAAATTTAAAGAAAACTGAAGATGAAATAAATGAATTTGTTTGTGCATTACCTAATTTACCAGATGATGACTTATTAGCTGGGGAAAAAGAAAACAACAAGGTTATTTATACGCATTTAGAAAAGCCTGTATTTAACTTCAAGCCTAAAGATCACGTTGAATTATGTGAATCATTAGGATTAGTAGATTATGAGCGTGGTGCTAAAATTTCTGGAAAAGGCACTTGGATTTATACTGGACTTGGTGCTCAATTAGAATGGGCTTTAGTAAACTTCTTTATTAGCGAACATTTAAAAGATGGTTATACAATGATTATGCCTCCTCATCTACTAAATTATGAAAGTGGATATACAGCAGGACAATTCCCTAAATTTAAAGAAGATGTCTTCTGGCTTGAAGGTATGGAGCCTAAACGTTTTATGCTTCCAACAGCAGAAACTGCCTTAGTTAATTTGCATCGAAACGAAATTTTAAAAGAAGATGATTTACCAAAAAAATATTTCTCATATACTCCATGTTATAGATGTGAAGCAGGAAGTTATCGTACCGAAGAAAGAGGAATGGTTAGAGGCTACCAATTTAATAAAGTAGAAATGGTTCAATATACTACTGATACTGGCTCTGATGTTGCCTTTGAAGAATTGGTAGAAAAAGCTAAAAATTTAGTTAACAAATTAGGATTACACTATCAAGTAAGCAAACTAGCAGCTGGTGATTGTTCTCATAGTATGGCTAGAACATATGATATTGAAGTATGGATTCCAAGCATGGGTATTTATAAAGAAGTTTCAAGTGCAAGTAATGCAAGAGATTATCAAGCAAGACGTGGGGCTATTAGATATCGTGATAAAGAAACCGGAAAAACAAAATTCTGTCATACTTTAAATGCTTCTGGTCTTGCTACAAGTAGACTTGTTCCTGCAATCGTAGAACAATTCCAAAACGCTGACGGAAGTGTTAATGTTCCAGAAGTTTTACAACCATTTATGGGTGGAGTTAAAGTAATATATCCAACTAAAAAGTAAGTATAAACATACTATAAATAACAAAAAAACTATTGTTCAACCTATGTAATTATTACAGAGAATGTTTAATAGTTTTTTTATTTATTTCAAAATTATCTTATTATTTATAAAACGTTTGTTCTTATTTTGGGTTCATAATTAATCTTTCTATAAAGATAAGCACCTAGAAACAAAGATAGAATATTACTGATATTCATTATTATTCCAAGATAGTTAATATTCATATCAAATAAGCTTTCGATAATCAAAATCAAAGGTAATCTAATTATCCAAAATCTCACAGTAATTAGAATAAATGAATACATTGTATTACCTGAACCATTAAATACCCCTAAATAATTTTGAAATATGCCTAAAAATGGTTGCATAACTAAAACCCAAATTATATATTCACTAGCAATTTCTAAAGTTACTGCATCATTAGTTAGAAGTCTCAATACTATTATTCTTATTGGAAAAAGTATCAATACTCCTCCTATTGAGATAGATAACGTTAAGATTTTACTTATTTTATACGATTTTTTTGCTCTTTCTTTATTTTTAGCCCCTATGTTTTGACCAACATATGTTGCTAAAATTGAACTAAGTGCCGTTATTGGTAATAGTAATATGTTTGATATTTTATTTCCTAAACTAATAGCTGTAGCAGTTTCTTCGCCATATTTTAATATTATTCCTTGTAACACTAAGAACCCAAGTGATGCTAATATTTGACTTAAAGTAGATGGAGTAGTAAATTTAACAATTTTTATTGCATCCTCTTTTACTAATTTCATATTTTTAAAGCTTAGTTTAAAATCGTTCTTCTTTTTAAATAAACGATAAAAACAAGCCGGAACAACTAATACTTGTCCAATTAAAGTAGCGTATGCAGTTCCTATAACTCCCATAGTTAGCGTTTTAACAAACAAAGTAGTCAAAAAAATATTAGTAATTACTGAAACTATAGAAATAATAACAGGGCTCAAATAATCGCCTTTAGCTTGTCTTATTGTCTGATATGCCGAAAAAATAAAAACGCTTGGCATCTCAAACGCTATAATTTTCAAGTAAATTACTGCATATTCATAAGTTTCACCACTAGAACCGAGTAATTTCATAATAACAGGACTGATAAAGTATAATAATATAGCGATAATTAAGCCTAATATAATCGAAATAGTTAATAATAAAGCAGCATATCTTTTGGCATTTTCTTCCTCTTTTGCTCCCACAAATTGACTAATCAAAGCAATTCCAGCGATTGATAAACCAACACTAAATGATAAGAATATATTAATAAGAGATACCGATAAAGAAACACCAGCTTGAGCATTTACCGAATTTTCAAGTTTTCCAATAAAATAAGTATCTATTAAATCATGAAAAGACTTTAATAAATTAGCTAAAAATATCGGTAACGCCAAAAGTAAAAAGGCTTTATATAAATTTTTTTCATTCAATATTAAGTTCCTTCTTTTATCTTTCAACCTTACCATTCCTTTAATCAATTATTAAGACACTAATTGCCACTAAAAAAGCCCATAAATAGTTTATGGACTTTTTCTAATTTTATTTTATTTGATAACCAGCATCTTTAATTTCTTCTTTTATAGCATCTAAGTTTGTAATAGAGCCATCAAATTCCACTACTACTTTTTTCTTTTTATAACTTGCTTCGCAAAACTTAACACCTTCTAAAGCATTAACTCTTGTAACTACACGATTTTCACAATGTGGACAATTCATTCCCAAAACTTTTAATTCAACTTTTTCCATTTTATTATTCCCCCTTAAATAAATTTAATCTTAATGCATTTAAAACAACACATACCGATGAAAAACTCATTGCTATTGCACCAATCATTGGACTAAGCAATAAGCCAAATGAACTAAATACACCACAAGCAATAGGAATTGCTATTGTATTATATAAAAAAGCCCAAAACAAGTTTTCTTTAATATTTTTAATTGTAGCCTTAGACAATTTAAATAGTTTAACAACATACGATAATTTATCACTCATTAATACTACATTTGCAGAATTTAAAGCAATATCAGTGCCATTTCCAATTCCAATACCTAAATCTGCCATAACAAGTGAAGGAGCATCATTCATTCCATCCCCAACCATTGCAACTAATCCTTGCTTTTTTAACTCATTAATTTTTAATACTTTATCTTGAGGTAATAGTCCAGCATACACTTCATCAATACCAACTTTATTAGCGATAGTTTTAGCAACCTTTTCATGATCTCCGGTTAGCATAACCGGTATTAAGCCCATATTTTTAAGCTTTTTCACACTAATAATAGCATCATCTTTTAATTCATCTTCCAATGATATAAGTCCTGCTATTTCTCCCGAAATCTCTACAATAGCAACAGTATAACCTGAATCCAACTGACTATTCACAATTTCTTTCTGCTTTGAATTCAATGCAAAATAATCGGGCTTTGCTACAACTATTTGTTCACCTTCAACATTACCTTCTAAACCAAAGCCTACCAAAGTAGTAAACTCATTTACTTTTTTTAATTTAATGTTTTCTAATATAGCTTTATTTACAATTGCAGTTGCCAAAGGATGACTAGATTGTTTTTCTAAACTTGCTGCCATTTGCAACACTTCACTTGATTTATATTTATCAAAAGATAAAACTTCGCTAACTATTGGTTTTCCTTTTGTTAAAGTTCCAGTTTTATCAAAAGCGATATATTTAATTTGTGCTCCCTTCTCAATTGCTTCGGCATTTTTAAACAAAATACCATTCTTAGCCCCCACTCCTGTTGAAGTAATAATAGCCACTGGAGTGGCAAGTCCTAAGGCACAAGGACAAGCAATAACTAAAACTGAAACCAATATTTGCAAACTAAAGCTAAAACCTTTCCCTAAGATTAGCCAAACAACAAATGCAATTAGTGCAATTGTCATAATAAGAGGTGTAAATATCATTGACACTTTATCAGCTACTCTAGCAATTTCTGCTTTACTTCCTTGTGAATTTTCAACCATCTTCACAATTTGTGATACTAAAGTATCCCTACCAACCTTTATCGCTTTATAGTATAATACCCCTTCATGATTAATAGTACCTGCATAAACTTTACTATCTTTCACTTTATCAACTGGAATACTTTCTCCATTTAAGCTAGCCTCATCTACGGAACTCTTACCTTCAATTACAATACCATCAACAGCAATTTTTTGCCCAGGTTTTACAACTAATATGCTGTCTAATTTAATATCGCCAACAGAGACTTCAACTTCTTGATTATCAACAAGCATAATTGTTCTTTCGGGAGTTAATTCATATAACCCTTTAAGTGCTTCTCTTGTTTTATTTATCGAATTCATTTCTAAATATTTACCTAACATTATTAATACAATCACAACACCAACGGATTCAAAATATAAATGATGCACATGATGAACATTACCTAAATAAATCATTATTGTATTATATATACTATAAGCAAACGATACACTAGTTGATAATGCTACTAATGAGTCCATATTTGGCTTAAATCTAATTAAATTTCTAAAACCATTAAGATAAAATTTATATCCGATAATCATGATTAAGATTGCAAGAAGTAATTGAACACTAGCGTACAAGCTTGGATATTTATTCATATCAATTAGAGAAAATAAACCTATCATTGGAAACATCGAGATTACAAGTAATAAACCTGCTAAAACCAAGCCAATAACTAGCTGAATTCCTTTTTTCTTCTTTTCTTTTTTATATCTCAATTCCTCATCATAATAATCAAGATTCTCATTAATTCTAAAACCTTCTTTTTCTATTGCCTTAACAATAGTTAAAAAATCTATTGTTTCTTCATCAACAGTAATTGTCGCTTTTTTTGTTGCAAGATTTACACTTACCTCACTACTCGTAGGAATTTTTTTCAATGCTCTTTCTACTGTTGAAGAACAAACAGCACAAGTCATTCCTTCAACTAAAAAAGTATAAGTTTTCACTTTAATCACCCTATCCTTTATATATTATAATTAGTAAAAAATTTTTTCTCAACAAAAACGCTCAATAGCATATTCATAATTTATTATCATAAATTATATAGAACCTGTTTTTCTTTACTTTATTTCAACTATTTTATATAATATTTATAATTTAAAGGAGATTAACTATGAATTCAATATTTTTATCTAGCAAGCTAGAAATCATTATTAAATATATAGTTATTGCTATTATTCAAGGAATTGCAGAAATATTGCCAATTTCTTCAAGCGGCCATATGATTATTGCTCAAGATTTATTAGGAATTAAAACAAATGATTTATCTCTTGAAATATTTCTTCATTTTGCTTCTCTTATTGCATTAATATTCTTTTTTAGAAAAAAAATATGGAGTATAATCAAGGACTTCTTTATCTATCTATTTAAAAAAGAAGAAACAGCTAAAGAAAATTATAAATTCGCATGGTATATTATAATTGCTACAATTCCTGCAGGATTAGCAGGAATATTTGTTAAAGATATTATCGAATCGTATCTAAAAGAACTTTGGATTGTTGGATGTTTCTTGCTTATTACTAGTATCTTATTATTTTTATCTACCAAAGTAAAAAGAAAAAAAGAATTAAAAGATATAAATTGGAAAAATGCCCTAACGATTGGATTATTTCAATGCTTAGGACTATTCCCCGGTATTTCAAGAAGCGGTTCTACTTTAGTAGGCTGTGCTTCTCAAAAAATAAAGCAAAATGATGCTGCTGATTTTGCTTTCATCCTCGCTATCCCAGTAATGATTGGTAGTGCTATTTTATCAATCGGTGATATTGGTAACGCCTTAAGCAATACAAATTTGATAATACCTTACATTATAAGTTTTATAGTAACGTTATTAATTACTTATTATACTATTAAATTCTTCTTTTCCTTCATCAAAAAGAAAAACTTATCTATATTTTCCATCTATTGTTTAGTAATGGGATTATTAGTTATTATTATTGATTTGTGTGGTGTATAAACAATGCGTTATAATTACGATACTAAAGATTTTCAAGTAGCTCATAAACTTAATAAGGAAATTATTACCTTTGATGATTACAAAGAACATTTTCATATTGTCTATGAATTTTTATTATTCATTAATGGTAATCTTGAATATGTTATAGAAAACCAAAAATATAAACTTAAACCCTATGACCTTTTATTAATTAAACCTGGACAACACCATTATGTAAATTTTCAATCCACAGGTCTATATGAAAGGTTTGTTATCAATTTCGAAAAATCGCTTGTTCCTTTGCATATCGCAGCATCATTCAATCAAAAAGAACAATGCATTTCAATAAAAGATACTCCACTACTAGAATTATTTGATCGTTTTGACCTTTATCGAGAAACATTTGATGGCGAAGATTTATATGAAGTATCAAAAGGATTAATTACCGAAATAATCATATACTTTAATAAATTTGCTCCTGATTTAAAAGATGTTTCTCTAAAACAATATGTAAATCCAATAATTCATGAAGTAATAAATTATATATCTCTAAATATTGATAAAGATTTATCAATCAAAACTATTTGTAATCATTTTAATGTTTCTCAATCTTATTTATGTAATACCTTTAGAGAAAGTATGCAAGTAAATATTTCTAAATATATTAGATCTAAAAGAGTAATTCTTGCTCATTCCTACATTTTGAGAGGAGAAAAGCCAACAGAAGTATATGAAAAATGCGGGTTTGTAGATTATTCAACATTTTATCGTTCGTATCAAAAAATCATGGGATTTCCACCATCAAAAAAGGTAGATTCATTTTAAAAGAATCTACCTCTTTTTAATACTTTTAGTTATGCTCCTTATGCTCCCCAAACATATAATTCTGCAATTGAGTATCCATAAGTTGAAGTTCTTGAAGTTCCTGTAATTTTAATATATCTTACTGAAGTTTCTTCAAATTCATGACTATCAAGTCTATTTCTTGTTGTACTTGCATTTGTAACATCTTTTAAAGTAGTCCATGTCTCACCATCAATTGAAACTTCTATTTTATATGTTTTTGCACTTGCTGAACCATACCATTGGATATCAATACCATTAATGTTATAAGCAGAACCTAAATCAATTTCAATCCATTGAGGATCTACTCCATGAACTGACTCCCAACGATTTGCGTCTTTGTCAGCTACTGTATCAAATACTTTATCACCTGTTTTTTTAGTGCCATTAGTTGATGATGTAGTAGCACTAGTATTTCCGTTGTAGATTACATTAGTTCTAGTTTCTGCTACTTCTACCAATTTTAAATAAATAGAATCTCTGTAATTATTTTTACAATCAACAATCTCAGTCCATGTTTCATCTTGAGCAATTAGTGATATAGATACTTTATATTTTCCTTCTTTTTCAATATTAAGATTTTTGCCATCTACACTCTTGAATACAACATCTGTTGTAGCTGTTCTAGATTCTTGGGCTGTAACAACAAATCCATCTGTTGAACTAGCTAAATTTACTTCTGATTGGAATAATGTATCATTTACTTTTATTAATTTTACATATGATGACCAACCACCTACATTACCACCATTTAGATAAAGTTCATTAATGATTACAAAATTAGGAGTTAATTGATAATAAGCAGTTGCTAAATTCACATCATTTACTTCTGTTGTTTTAGTCCATGAAGAATCAGCACTCATATCATTTCTAGTGATTTTTAATGTATAGTTTCCAGCAACAGAAATCTCAAAATTCTTTCCCTTTTCATTTTTTAATTTTGAGTTAGTTGCTTTCATATCATTTACATCGCAAATAATAAATGTTCCTTTATTAAAATCTGTTGTTAATTCATATGTATCTTTTGCTGTCATTGGAAGTTTTGTAGCAACATTCCATCCATCTTCAAATACATCACCAAAAATATACATATAAGGTGATGTTACTTCATCAGCGCTTTTAATATCTTCAATATTCTTAGTAACAACAGAAGAAGCATTATAATCAACTCCGTCGTTAGAGATTGCAGCTGTAACTTCAAAATCATATCCCCAAGCTGTTTCTGGAATATTTTTAATCGTATAAGCTAACATGTAATTATATTCTTCTCCAAAGGCTTCCTTAGCAGTTAATATATCTTTTTGAGCTTCAATCTTTTCATATACATATTTAACTTCTTTTTCTATAGTTTTAAAATTTGTATCGCCATTTTTTATTGTTATATTGAATTTTGCATTTGTATAAGTATATGTATCAATACCAGCAACAAATCTAATATCGATAAATCTTTCACCATTTGTATTTTCATCAACACTTGAAACTTGAGCTTTTACCTCAGAAATTTTATTCTCGGCAACTTCATTAGCAGCATTTTTACGTACTTTATTTCCAACTTTGTTTGTATCTTCTAATAAAATATCTTTTACTTCTAAATAATTAACATCTTTTGCATTATTAGCAGTAACAACACCTAGCATTAAAGCTAAAGTAACAATACCTAATATTCTTTTTTTCATATTGCTTTCTCCTCAATAATTAAAGGTCTTCCCACAATGTACTTTCACCTGGATTATTAGCAAAATCCAATGGATTTTGAGAAATATCCAAAGTAATATTAGCATCAATTTCAAAGTCTTTAATTTCAATAATAGGTGTAGTATAAGTCTTTTTCATTCTTAATTTCCCCCTTTATTTTTCCATCTTTGTTTTAAATAATGTGCTGCCATTTTTGGTTGTCTATCCCTTGTGAAGACTCCTTTACGATTTCCACGAAATCTTTGTAAGCCTTCTTTGGTTTTAAAATCTGCAAAATTCCAAATATGTTCTCCAGAAACAAATGGTAATTCATCAAATACTTTGCAAAATTCATCTAAGAACTCAACTTGAAATTCTTCCGAAAATGTTTCACTTGGCAATGAATGATTTCCTTCAATAGTATCAGCACCAAACTCAGTAATTATCAGTGGCTTATGATAAACATCATGCCACATAGTTAATTCTTTAGTTAATGAATCATGAATACAATCTAAATTACCATGTTCGATATACCAAGCATTATATTTATTAACCCCAATAATATCAAATAATTCTGCAACACGTGATCCTTGTGCACTATTATTCTCAACAATCATTAAAGGTTTATTCGTTAATGTTCTAGTATAATTAACTATTTCTTCAAAATAAGGTCTTGAATTTTCTTCCCATGTAGTAGCTTCATTAGCTAAACTATATGAAATAACACATGGATGATTTTTATCTCTCGAAATTAATTCTCTTATTTGATTTTTATGTGTTTCTAATGTTTTTTTATTTACTCTTTCTTCACAAAAAACCGGAATTGAATTCCAAAAGTTAAATCCAACTGCAGGAACTTCATCAATAACCAAGAAGCCTAATCTATCTGCTAAATCATACATTTCTTCAGCGTATGGATAATGACTTGTTCTAAAAGAATTAGCCCCTATCCAGTTCATACAAGCATAATCACGAATATTTACTGCATTTATATTGGTTTTACCAGTAATAGCAAAGTCTTCATGTTTTCCAAATCCCTTAAGATATATTTTTTTATCATTTAGATATATCTGAGAATCTTTTATTTCAACTTTTCTAATACCAAATATTTCTTCATAATCATCTAACGCTGTTGTTACATGTAATCTATATAAATGAGAATCTTTTATATTCCATAAAACCGGATTTTTAATCTCAATAATATCTTTTAATTTATTACTTGAACCAACTATTTCATTATTTTCATCAAGAACATCTACCTTAATATTTTCATCTTCACAGTTATCTAAATCTAAACGATAAAATAATTTATGATAATCATTTTCGTATACAGGTTCAATAAAAATATCTTTTATTCTTTCTTTAGGAGTAGAATAAATAACTACATCTCTATGAATACCGAAATAGTTATAAAAATCATGATGGATAATTTGTCTTCCATTCTTTATTTCTCCAATTGGCAAAGTTTCATAGCTTAATCTATTATCTAGAACAATTGTTAATCTCATTTGACTGCTAGCAAATCGGGTAATTTCTGCATCAATCGGAAGAAATCCCCCATTATGTTCACAAATAAATTCTCCATTTATATACACTTTACAAATATGACATGCAGCGCCTATTCGTAAAAATAGACGCTCTTTTTTATAATGTGGTAATACAATGTTTTTTTCATAAACTATTAAACCACAATGATTTTTTTCATT
Organism: uncultured Eubacteriales bacterium; assembly: GCA_964646425.1. Lineage (GTDB taxonomy): Bacteria > Bacillota_I > Bacilli_A > RFN20 > JAISJY01 > CAZYEI01. The sequence continues at coordinate 16,047 of CAZYEI010000008.1, forward strand.
TTTATCTGTTGTTAATTCATTAACACTTCCCGGCACTGCCATCGGTATTGATTTTTTTAGTGGAATATCTTTATTGTAATCATCATTTACGAACGAAAAATTCCATATTCCATTTAAATTAATAACATTTCTAGTTCTACTTATTTTAGGAAACAACATATATCTTTACCTACGCTTCCCAAACATATACTTCTGCAATTGAATATCCATAAGTTGCAACTCTTGAAGTTCCTGTAATTCTAATATATCTTACTGAAGTTTCTCCGAATTCATACTTATCAAGTCTGTTTCTTGTTGTACTTTCATTTGTAACATCTTTTAAAGTAGTCCATGCCTCACCATCAATTGAAACTTCTATTGTATATGTTTTTGCACTTGCTGCACCATGCCATTGAATATCAATACCATTAATATCATAAGTAGAGCCCAAATCAATTTCAATCCATTGAGGATCTACTCCTTGAACTGATTCCCAGCGTTTAGTATCTCCAATTTCACCATCAAATACTTTATCACCAGTTCTAGTATCATCTTTATTTGATGATGTAGTAGCACTAGTATTTCCATTTAGAATTACATTATTTCTAGTATCTATAACTTCTTCTAATTTAATATAAGCTGATTTTTTATAATTTCCTTTTGCATCAGTAATTTCAATCCAAGTGTCATCTTGAACATCTAATGATATAGATACAGTATAATTACCAGCTTTTTCAATATTAAGATTTTTTCCATTAGGATTTTTTAAAACAACTCCTGTATCTGCTCTAGACATTTGAGCTGTAACAACAAATCCATCTGTTGAACTAGCTAAATTTACTTCTGATTGGAATAATGTATCAGTTACTTTTGTTAATTTCACATATGATGACCAACCACCTACATTACCGCCATTTAGATAAAGTTCATTAATTACAACATCTTCTTTATTATCTTCAATTTCAAATTGTGGTTCTAATTTATAATACGCATTTCCTTTTGCATTTGAATTAACTTCTTTGGCAACTTTCCAAGTACTATCATTGCTCATATCATTCCATGTAATTGATAGCTCATATAATCCCGAATGAGTTACTTGGAAATTATTTCCTTTTTCATCATGTAAACAGAAACCAGATTTATCTGCTAAAATACTTAATTCACAAACAACAAATCCTTCAACAGAATTTGTAATATTAATTTTTGCTTGATATAAACCTGTTGTAACTTCTGGCAATTCAACAGGACTTTGCCAGCTACCAGTTGCTTCACCGAATATATATAATTTATTAGAAGTATTAGGTTTATCATCTTGTCCAGGGATTTCAAATTGTGGTTCTAATTTATAATAACCATCTGCATTATTTCCTTGTTCTTTTATTAAAGTCCAGCTACTATCAGCACTCATATCATTATAAGTAAACATAACTTTATATTCACCAGAATAAAGAACTTTCATATTACTTCCATCTTCGTTATGATAAACATAATGAGTATTATCTTCGGCATTAGTAATAATAAATCCTTGATTGTTATTTGTTAATTCATAGATATATGAATAAATTCCAGTATCTTCATCTAAAAATAATGGTAAATATGTTCCCCATCCTGCAAGTGTTGGTCCACAAATATACATCATCTCTTCATCAATAGGAATTTCTATTGATGAAACTAATTCTATTTTGTAATAACCTACTGCTGCATTATTTTTTTCTTTAGCTTCAGTCCATGTATTATCTATTTTTGTATCATCATAAGTAAACATAACTTTATATGTTCCATATTTTGTAACTGTAAAATTTGAATCTGAAGCAGTTTTAAATACTAAACCATTAAAGTCAGTTTGGCTTGTCATTACAAAGCCTTCAGTTGTAGTCTTTAAATCAAATGTTCCATAAAAAACATTATCAGTCATTAAAGTTAGCTGAGCATAACTGCTCCATCCCCAAACAGCAGCACCAACTAAATAAATACTTTGTTCTGGATCTGGCATAGGAACTAAACTATTTCCAGTAGAACTTGTTGTATCAACATAACTAGATGTTGAACTGTTGCTTGTGGTAGTTTTATCGCTAGTACTATTATTATTTGAAGATTGTATTTGGGATGATGAAGAATTATTCATTGGACTAGAATTACTATTTTTACTTGTCTTTTCTCCATTACAACCAGCTAATATAAATACACCTAGCAAAGCTAATATTGCTAATTTATTAGTCTTCATTAATATTCCTCCTTACTTAATTATAATTGTATATGTATGCGAATTTCCTGCAGTATCTACAATTGTTAATGTATCACCATTTTTAATTGTATCACCGCTATTATGCATTTCTAAATCATAATCTCCTTCACACTTTAAGTTTTTCAAAAATTCATTTACTTTTATTTCTGTTGAAGAATTAATTGTAATTGTATTATTTGTTTCATTAACTTCATATACTTTTGAATTTATTCCCCAACCTTTGACAACGATTTCATAAATTGAAGCATATCCAGAACCATCACTTACTCCTACCACTTCAATTTTAATATATCTTCCTTTAATGCCACTTAAATCATCGCTTATCAATCCTGATGTAGTATTTTCACTTCTATTTGCAACTAAAGTATAATTTCCGTTAGCATCTCCAACATAAATATTATATTTATATGAACGTGAGCCACTTACATACCAAGAAATATTTATTTGTTCTAATGTAAATACTCCTTCTAAATCAATAATTAATTGTTGTGGATATGTTCCATTAGCAGCTGCCCATCTTGTTGCTTCATTTCCATCAACAACATATGAGCCAAGATTAGATGATTCATTACTTGAAACCGTAATTGGCTTATTCGTACTCAAATGTGCTTTTTCTAATGAATATTGTTTTGAAATCGAACCATTTTCGGCAGATACTACTAATTTCATATCTTCAGTTACTAATCCACTAGTAACCTCATTATTATTCTTATCAATTACTTTAAATGTACAATTATAATCACTATCTAGTTGTGCCAATAAATCTGTTACTACAATACCATTAGTAAACATTACTACTCTATTAGTATTATCTATTGCTAAAGTACTAGACTTAACTATTGTTTTATTACTAGCATTTCTTTTCCAAGATGTGCTATCGCTTAGATGTGTTAGTCCATCATCCAATACTTCAACTCTAACATCAATATTTCCTGTAGGAAGTTCAACATCCCACTTAAATATACCATATCCATTATTTTCTAATGTTCCGATTAAGTTATTGTTTATATATAACGCCAATGTTTGACAATTTGAGTAGGCTTTTACATATGTTTTAGCCGCATCTCTTGTTACATAATTTTTTGATGTTAAATGAACAAATTTATCTGTTTTATTCCAATTTGCTTTGTATAAATAGAAAGTATCTTTTTTTGTAGATCTATCATAAGTTACAAGACCTTTATCATTCATACCAGGTTGTGAACCCTCATATCTACTATCGCTTGCAAAATCAAACATATTCCAAACATATGTACACCATACATTATTTCTTGCTGGATTTGTTACTTGATATATAGCAAGTTCATGTTGTTGATTTTGATATTCTTGAGGATGCCATTGTCCTTCAGGATAAACATCACTTGTTCCTCTAGTTGGATAATCAGCATGCTGAGTAATATTTCCACCATATCCATATTCAGAAATTCCAACAGGTTTTGAATAATTTGCATAATAATCATCCATATTAGCGCTTAATGTCGTTCCACTATACCAGCCAGGATAAGTATTCCATGCCAATAAATCAGATTCCCAATATTTAGCAGTTACGCTATTTGTTGCTTGTGTAGTTAATCTTGTAGGATCTTCTGCGTGAGCAGTTTTATTCAATACATGCATAATTTTAACCATTGCAGAATTATATGAAGAAGCAACTTCATTTTGCAATCCCCAAACAACTATTGAAGGACGATTATATTGTTGTCTAATTAATTCAACTAATTGATTTTCTGTTACTTCCAAGAAATTACTTGCAGTACCAACATCATTTACAAAAGGAATTTCGGCCCAAACAACTATTCCATATCTATCACATAAATCATACATATAATTAGATTGTGGATAATGAGCCAATCTAATTGAATTAATTCCCATTTCATACATCATTCCAAAATCAACTTCATGATGTTGTTTTGAAATAGCATTGCCCATATTTTTCCATTCTTGATGTCGTGAAACTCCTCTTAATGGATAAGATTCACCATTCAAGAAAGAGCCACCTTCTTTAGTTACATTAAAGGTTCTAAAACCAACATAACTAGATACTTGGTCAATAATCTCACCATTTTGTAAAACATCTAAAATAACTTCATAACGGAACGGGAACTCTCTACCATTCCAAAGTTTAGGATTTTCTACTACAATTTCCTTTTCAAATTCAATTGTTCCATTAGCAGATATTGTGGCTTCTTCATTAATTACTTCAATAGTTTCGCCAGTAGTTAAAGCAGCAATATCAAAATCTGGTGTAGGAATTTGCTTTATTTCTTCAAATGAATCTGGTACTTTTAAAGTCGCTCTGACTTCTATATTTTCAATAGAAGCAGAATCATTAACAATTGTAGATTCAATTTTAAGTTTAGCTGATTCTTCACTTACATCAGAAGTAGTAAGTTTTAAACCAGAAGAACCATAATCAAGCATATTCACATGAACAGCAGGAACAGAAAATATGTTTACTTCTCGATAAATTCCTCCATAGAAATTGAAGTCGGCTCCTAATGGAGCAATATCTTGAGTTTTAACATTACTAACCCAAACAGCAATAAAATTATCGCCAACGTGTAGATAGTCAGTAATATCAAATCTAAAACCTGTATATCCTCCTTTATGTGAACCAACAAATTCATCATTCACATAAACCTTTGCCTGCATGTTAACACCTAAAAATTCAATAAATTGATGACGATCTTTTAGAAAATCATTACCAACAGTAACTCTATGATGATACCAAGATTCACATCTTACATAATTTCCTCCACCATCTTGTCCATCTGTCTTATTCCATGTATGTGGAATAGTAACTGTTTCCCAATTACTATCATTTAATGATGATTTTTCTCCATTAACAACTTCACCCTTATGAAATTTCCATTCATTTCCTGCTAATGACAAGAATTCTCTTTCATCAGAAGTAGCTAAACTTTCATAACTATATGAATTATATGTTGGTGTTTCATAATCGTTAGAACTAATGCTTGAAGATGATGACAATAATGAAGACGATGATGTATTTGTCGAACTTGAGATATTATTTTTCGAAGTATTATTACCTCCACATCCCGTAGCCATTATTGCAACAAATAAGAAACATAATAATTTTTTCTTTTTTGCCATAATATATACCTCCTTATACTATTCTAATCTTATTATATATGTAAACGCTTTCAATACAATTGCAAAAATGTTTATATTTTATTGCATTTTTGTTATTTTGTTAAAAATTATCCACAATTTGCCAAAAATAGCTTCTAATCAAGTTTAATTTTTTAACAAAAAAGCAAAAAAATGGTCAGTTCACTTTTTGTGATGACCATTTTTTAATATCTATTTTTTATATTTTAAATATAAAACATCATTACCTAAATGCCTAAAATCTTCTAATTTGAATTTAGTTATTTTGCTTTTATCAAATAAAGATTTATCATTTGTTTCTGCTATTAGCGGCACAACTACAATACTTAATTCATCAATAACATCTTCTTTAACAAAAGCACCATTAATTATGCTACCACCTTCTAACAGAAGTTTATCAATATTAAATAACGAAGTTAATTTTTCTACCGCATTAAGAATATTCATTTCACTTTTACCAGCAAAGATATACGAAACACCTATACTTCTTAAATATATTAGATATTCATCTTTAACATCCTCGCATAGTACTTCAATGATATGAGCATTTCCATATCCTGGGTCCTCATCTTCAATTATGCTTTTTTTCCAGCCGAGTTTACCTTTTCTATCAAAAGAAACAGCATATAAAGTAGCATTATCACAAGCAATATAGTCTGTTCTTGGCACCTTTAATCCTTGAAATTTAGATAAATCCGGATACCATGAATTAGTAAAACTACTTTCCATTGTTACTCTTCCACAGGCAAACGCTTTCGCTTGATATTCTCTATTTAAACGATAATATTGTTCACAAGCATAATTACTTTCAGGTTTTGATAAATAATCTCCTGTAACTTTGCCATCAATTGACATTAACATATGGCATATAATATAGGGTCTATTCATAAAAACTAAATCTTTGTAAATGTAATATTAGCGTATGTATCTCCTAAACTATTTACAGTAAATTCGTATCCTAATTTACTACGATTATTATATCTAGCTCCTGAAAAAGTAGCATTACTATTAGGTCTATATAAGAAAGCATTATTTGCTGTAGTGCTTGATGTAATAGTTCTACCATTTGCAGGTACTAATGTAATTAATTTAATATTTGTGTAAGAATTATCATATTTAAAATAATCATATCCATTATTATTTTCTAATGTAGCAGTAACATGTAATACTCTAACGCCAGCTTGAGAATATAAATAATCTCCTGTTGAATCATATTCATTTAATCCTGTTGGAGTCCAATATTCTACAATAAAATATTCTTGGTACATTCCTTTACTTTCATCCCAATTGTTTGCCAAAATAACAAAATCACCACTTTTTTGGAATGCTTCTAAATTTATAGTTACAGAATCTTGAGTAGTAATTAACATTGGATTAGCAGCCCAACCAAGTAACATTTTAGAGAATGGATTATGATCACCAACAGTATAATCCATAATATCAGCACCAGCTAATCCACCATTAGAAGTTCCTTGGTTGCTATCATAATCATAATAATCTTCAAGACCAAATAAATGTCCTGATTCATGAATATATGTATGAGTGTTACATTCCATATCATCTTCAAACATAAATTCATATCCGGCAAACATATAATAATAAGGAGTAACATTATCAAAATAATCTTCGTTTATATAATAATATTGATATGCCCACCAAATAGTATCGCTTGAATTATAATCAACATCATGTGTATATATCAAATAAATTGAATCAATATATCCATCATTATTTGTATCATAATCAGAGAATTTTAAATTATGTGGGTTAGCAGTTAAATATTCTTTAATAATTAATTCTGCTGCATCAATTTCTCCTTTTGGGTCTTTATATGATGCGTAATAAGTTGATTTTTTACTAGTTGTAAACCATGAGTTCATTACATCAAATTGAACATCAACCTTTCCATACGAACTCTTTTTAAAGTAAGAATTAACGCTTTCCCATTCCATTTCAGATGATTCGCCATTAAACGCTTTATCAATTAATTCAATTGAATAACCTTTACTTTTGGCTGTACAATCTGGAAATTCAACCGGTATAACTAGTGCCTTAGGATTTCCTATTGATGGAAGAGCTCCTTCAACATATTCTAATTCTTGAACAGTATTTTTAATATCCAGTTTTTTATAACTATTTCCATCAGTTATTGATGAAGAACTACTGTTAGTAGATTGATAATTATTTGATTCAGATGTACTTGAATCCTTTTGGTTACTTACTGAACTACTAACACTATTAGTAGATTGATAATCGCTTGAATCTTTTTGATTACTTGAAGAACTTGTATTAAAGCCAAAACCATCACATGCAGTTAATAAAAAAGTTCCAAGTAATATTGCTATTAAATTTTTCTTTTTCATAATAAATTACCTCCATCAATTGATTATAACAACTATTTAGTAAATTTCCAATCATTTTAATAAATTAAATATCTAGGTTTATAATCAAAATTCAATATTTAGACATTTAATAGATAATTTCGTAATTATACATTAAAAAATCATCAAAAAAATGAACTATAAAACTTATAGTTCATTTTTCACTTTTAATATTTTAAATTATTTTTTACGAGCAACAAAGTGCGTATGCAACAATTCATGTGATTTATGCGAATTTGGCTTTCCTAAGAATTCATCATATAATTTTTTTACATCGGGATTTTGTGATGAAATTCTCATTTGTTTTCCTGCATCAATCTTATAAATACCAGCATGACGTTTGGCAATTACTTCAGCACGAGGCATATCAATATGGATTGGTTGTCCTCCTCCAGCAACGCAGCCTCCAGGACAAGCCATTACTTCGATTGCATCGTATTCACAAGTTCCGTTTTTAATTTCTTCTAATAATTTTCTTGCATTTCCTAAGCCAGAAGCAACAGCAACTCTTATTTTAGTTCCGTTCAAATCAACAGAAGCTGTTTGAATACCACTTTCTCCTCTTAAAGCATGATATTCTAATGTAGTTTCTTCTCCCGTTAATTCCTTAGCAGCATGACGAACAACTGCTTCCAAAACGCCTCCAGTATTAGCAAAAATATCTGCGGCACCTGTTCCATCTCCTAATGGAGAATCAAAACTTGCATCTGGTAATTCTTTAAAATTAATACCTTCTTCTTTAATTAATAATGCTAATTCATGAACAGAAATCGATAAATCAACATCTCTAAGTCCATTAACTTCTAATTCTTCTCTTTGTGATTCATATTTCTTAGCAATACACGGCATTAATGAAACAACAAAGATATCTTTAGGATTAATACCTGCTTTTGAAGCATAATATGATTTAATAACAGCACCTTCCATATTTTGTGGAGATTTACATGAAGATGGGTGATTTAATAATTCTGGATATTGGTGTTCAATAAATTTAATCCAACCAGGACAACATGAAGTAATTAATGGTAAATTTTCTTTTTTAGTAAATCTATCTAAGAATTCTGCAGTTTCTTCTAAAATTGTTAAATCAGCTGCAAAATTTGTATCAAACACTTTCTTAAATCCTAATTCTTTTAATGCTGCAACCATTTTTCCTGTTACATTTGTACCTACTTCATAGCCAAATTCATCACCTAATCCTACTCTTGTTGCAGGAGCTGTTTGAATAACCACATATTTATTTGGATCTCTTAAAACTCTTCTTACAACATCAGTTTGATTTCTTTGCGTTAGAGCTCCAGTTGGACATACAGTAACACATTGTCCACAATTAACACATGCAGTTTCATCTAACGTTTTATCTAAAGCTGGTCCCATTTTAGTAGCAAAGCCTCTATTAATACTTCCTAAAGCACCAACAGTTTGAACTTTATTACACATATCAACACAATGACCACACAAAATACATTTTGCTGGATTTCTTTCAATTGCAATTGATTCTTCAACATGATTAGGTTGAGAAATTGGACCCACATAATCAATCTTTTTCATTTGCAGTTTTGTAGCTAATTCTTGTAATTTACAATTACCACTCTTTTCACAAACCAAACAATCTTGTGGGTGATTAGAAAGTAATAAATCCATATTTGTTTTACGTGCAAGTCGAGCCCTTGGAGAATTTGTTTGAACATCCATGCCTTCAGTAATTGGAGTAACACAAGCAGGGCATAAATTTCTACGACCAGCAACTTCTACAACACATACACGGCATGAGCCATGATTGCAAACCAATCCAATTTCATGCAAATTTAAGTAACATAATGTTGGAATGTCGATATTGTTAGCTTGAGCAACTTGAAGAATTGTTTGTCCTTCTTCTCCGATAACTTCACGACCATTAATTTTTAAATGAATACTCACGAATAAACCCTCCTATGCTTTAATAATTGCCTTAATACGGCATGATGCGATACAAGATCCACATTTAATACACTTACTTGTATCAATATTATGAATAAATAATTTAGGATTCTTAGCAGGCTTATCTGTAGGAGCAATAGCACCAACTGGACATGATCTTGAACACATACCACAGCCAATACATTTATCTTCTAGAATCTTATAATTTAACAATGCCTTACAAGAACCAGCAGGACACTTTTTATCAACAACATGGGCTCTATATTCATCAGGGAATTTTGCCATTGTTGATAAAATCGGATTTGGTGCACATTGTCCAAGTCCACACAAAGCTGAATCCTTAATAACATTTGCTAAATTATTTAATTTATCTAAATCTTCTAAAGTTCCTTTTCCTTTAGTGATTTTATCCAATAACTCTAACATTCTATGATTTCCGACACGACAAGGAGTACATTTTCCACATGATTCTTCAACTGTAAATTCTAGATAGAATTTTGCAACATCAACCATACAATTGTCTTCATCCATGACAATCATGCCACCAGAACCCATCATAGATCCAGCAGCTGCTAAATTATCAAAATCAATCGGAGTATCTAAATCTTGTTCAGTCAAACAGCCACCTGATGGACCTCCTGTTTGAATGGCTTTGAATTTTTTGCCATTTTTAACACCGCCACCAACATCATATAAAATTTCTCTTAATGTAGTTCCCATTGGTACTTCTACTAAGCCTACATTATTAATTTTTCCTGCTAAAGCAAAGACCTTTGTTCCTTTTGATTTCTCTGTTCCAATTTCAGCAAATTTCTTTGCCCCATCTAATATAACAACCGGAACATTTGCATATGTTTCAACATTATTAACAATTGTTGGTTTTCCAAATAAACCACTATGAGCAGGGAATGGAGGCTTTGTAGTAGGCTCTCCTCTTTGTCCTTCAATTGAGTGAATTAAAGCAGTTTCTTCACCACAAACAAAAGCACCAGCACCATATTTAATCTTTATATCAAAATTAAAGCCGGTTCCCATAATATTTTCGCCAAGCAAGCCTAATTCTTTTGCTTGTTTAATAGCGATTTGTAATCTTTCAACAGCCAATGGATATTCAGCACGAATATAAATATTTCCTTCATCAGAGCCAATACAATATCCAGCAATTGCCATTGCTTCTAAAACTGAGTGTGGATCTCCTTCCAAAATAGAACGGTCCATAAATGCCCCTGGATCTCCTTCATCAGCATTACAAATAACATATTTTTTACCTGCAGGTTCTTTAGCCGCAAATTGCCACTTTAATCCTGTAGGGAAACCAGCACCGCCTCTACCTCTTAAACCAGAGTCTAATATTTCTTTCATAACTTCTTCTCTAGTCATTGAAGTTAATACCTTAGCTAAAGCTTGATATCCTCTAGAAGCAATTGTTTCTGCGATAAGTTCGGGGTTTATATATCCGCAATTTCTCAAAGCAACACGATGTTGCTTTTTATAAAATGGAATTTCATCTTGCTTTGCAATTTTTCTCTTATCTGGAGTTTCATAAAGCAAATCTTCTACAACATGTCCCCCAATTATATGTTCTTTAATAATTCTTTCAGCATCTGCAGGTTTTACCTTAACATAAAAAGTATGATCAGGATAAACCTTAACAATAGGTCCTTTTTCACAAAAGCCAAAACAACCTGTAATTGAAGCCTCAACTTTATCTTCAACACCCATTTCTTTAGCAATAGCATTTAAGTTTTTAACAATTTCCAAACTATCACTTGCACTACAACCAGTACCACCACAAACAGAGATATAATACTTATCTGCTGGACCTTCTTTTTCTTCATTACGAATGTCAAGTAATCCTTTAACATTGTGATACATTTGTAATAATTCTTCTTTTGATTTAATTCTTGTACACATATTCTTGACATCCTCCTATTGATGATTAGCTAAAATTTCGTCAACCATAGTAACAGTACAATTACCATAAGTTTTTCCATTTACTTGAACTACTGGAGCAAGGCCACAAGCGCCAACACATCTTAATGTTGTTAATGTATATTTTCCATCAGGTGTTGTTTCTCCATTCTTAATATTCAATAATGTTTCAAATTTATCTAATAATTTATCGGCACCTCTAACAAAGCAGGCAGTTCCCATACAAATATTAATAACATATTCGCCCTTTGGTTTCATTGTAAAGAATGAATAAAATGTTACTACACCATATACTTTAGATACCGGAATATCTAATTTAGCAGCAACATATTCTTGAACTTCTTTTGGAAGAAAGCCAAAAATACTTTGTGCTCTATGCAAAATTGCAATTAATTCATTTGGATTATAATCTAGTGATTCAATGAATTCTCCTAGTTCATCAAACATCTCTTTATTTGTTCTAGCCATTGTTAAACCTCCACTAATTTACTAACTTATTAAATTATACAAAAAATAGTATTAAACTGCAATAAAATATTGATTAAATCGATATTTTTTTATCAATTAAACTTTTAAGTTAAAAGTATTTTTATTTCTTTTTCAAATTATTTAAACGTTTGAGTTGCCAAAATTGCTTTTTTCCATCCTTTATATAATTTTTCTGTCTTTTCTTTATTCATATTTGGAAAATATGACTTTTTTACTTTATGATTTTGAGCGATACTTTCTTTCGATTTATAAAATCCCGTGGCAAGACCAGCAAGATAGGCTGCGCCTAGTGCTGTTGTTTCTTGTACTTGCGGCATTTTAATTTCACAATTCAAAATATCACTTTGAAATTGCATTAATAATTCATTACTTGTCGCACCACCATCAACCGATAATTGATGTAGCGATAATCGAGCTTCTTGTTCCATAACTTCAACAACATCTTTAGTTTGATACGCTATAGCTTCAAGTGCAGCTCTAATAATATGTTCTTTAGTTGTACCTCTAGTAATACCTACAATCGTTCCTCTTGCGGCATTATCCCAATAAGGTGTCCCCAGTCCAACAAATGCAGGAACAAAATATACACCACCACTATCAGCAACCTTTAATGCATATTCTTCACTTTCTGGAGCACTTTGAATTAATTTCATACCATCTCGTAGCCATTGAATAACACTACCGCCAACAAAGATAGAACCCTCTAATGCATATTCTACTTCTCCATTAATCCCCCACGCTATAGTGGTAACTAAACCATTTTTAGAAATTACCGGAGTTTTACCAGTATTCATCAGCAAAAAGCAACCAGTTCCATATGTATTTTTAACGTCACCTTTTTGAAAACAACATTGGCCAAATAACGCTGCTTGTTGGTCACCAGCAATACCTGTGATAGGGATTTTATAATTGGAACCAAATGGAGATAATTGACTTGCATACCCATATATTTCACTCGATGTTCTAACTTGAGGAAGAATCGAGGAAGGAATATTTAATAATTTTAATAATTCTTCGTCCCACCTTTTAGTATGAATATTAAACAACATTGTTCTAGAAGCATTAGTATAATCTGTAACATGTACTTCTCCACCAGTCAATTTCCAAACCAACCATGTATCAACAGTGCCAAACAACAAGTTTCCTTCTTCAGCTAATTGCCTAGCCTCTTTTACATGTTCTAAAATCCAAATAATTTTAGTAGCACTAAAATACGGGTTAATAATTAACCCTGTCTTTTGATGAATTAAATCTTCATAGCCATCTTGAATTAGTTTTTCACAAATATCTTGTGATTGTCTTGATTGCCATACAATCGCATTATATATCGGTTTACCCGTTCTTTTATCCCACATAATAGTAGTTTCTCTTTGATTGGTAATCCCTACAGTCTCTATTTGTTTAACATCAATTCCCTTTTTGATAATAACTCCAGAAATCACATCAACAATCGACGACCATATTTCTAATGGATTATGTTCAACCCATCCCAAATGAGGGAAATACTGAGGAAATTCAACTTGTGATATCGCAACATTATTTCCATTTTTATCAAACAAAACTGCACGGGATGACGTTGTACCTTGATCTAGCGCTAAAACATATTTTTCCATTTTAATTCTCCCAATATAAATTCATTTAATTTTATAATTATTTGTATTATAATTATAATATCAAGGGAGGTATTTTACAATGGTCAAAAAAGCACGAACATTATTAATTATTTGCCCTCCTTCAATAAAAAATAATGTCATTGAAATCGAAAGTAGCAACATAAAATTACAAAATATAAAAATAATGACTACAAATGAAGTAAAAGAACAATTATTCTTTAAAAGCAGCAAAAAAACAATCGTTTATTTATGCGAAACTTATAAATTCACAACTTCATTTGCCAAAGAAATCATTAAATATTTATATTATATCGATTTAAACAAAAAATATGATGATTACAAAATTGAATTTTTGCAAAAAATAAAAAAAGATTTATTAAATAATAAAAAATTAACAGAAAACCCACTTTTCAAAGTTTATCTTAAAAATGTAGATGTAGTTTTTAAATACTTCGATTACACTACTCAAGATGATATTTGGCTAATCAATGAACTTTCAAAAATCACAAACGTAAATAATGAGAGTATCTCTACATTAGATTACCGGCAAATAGATACTCTATATGAATTTGACACATTAGAAAATGAAGCAATCTATCTTTTTGATTCCTTTGCTTCATTACTTAATAATGGAGTATCAAGTGATAAAATAGTTCTATTAAACGTAACAGAATCTAGTTATTTCACTTTAGAACGCTTATCTAAATTTTACAATATCTCAATTGACCTACCTTCAAGTACAAGTATTAATGTAACTACAGTTGGTAAAGAATTTATATCTTTATTAACAAACTTTAGTGTCAAAGAATCATTAAAAACAATTAAAGAAAAGTATGCTACCAATGAATTAGGAATAAAATTATATAATTCAATATTAAGCATAATCAATGAATATAGTGAATTACAAAACTATGATTGCCTAAAAAAATATATTATCGAAGATTTAGCTACTACTAAAGTACCAAAGGAAAATATAACTAATGCTATTAAAATCAAACAATTCTCTTCTTATACTTATAAAGAGGGAGATTATGTTTTTATTATGAATGTTAACTATGGTGTATTTCCCAAAATTTATAAAGATGAAGACTACTTAACCGATGTTCAAAAAGAAAAGTTAGGAATGACCGCTTCATCAAAAAAGAACGAAGAAGAAATGGAAAAAATTAAAAATAAAATTTTTAAAATAGTAAATCCTATTTTAACATATCATTTATCAACACCATTTGAAAATAATTATCCTTCTTTTTTAAATAACAAAGAAACTAAAATCATTAAAAACTCAGCTATAAAATCTCCTTATTCATTTTCTAGAATTAAAGATATTTATCAACTTAAAAAATTAGAAGAAAGTAAAATTTATGATAATAATTACACTTATCTATATCAACACTTAAATTCTTTAATAATTAAATATGATCCAAGCTATAAAACGATCCCAAATAATAAAATCATCGAATATTATCAAGCAAAAAAGAAATTACAACTTTCTTATTCAGCAATGAATACCTATTATCAATGTAAGTATCGTTTTTTTGTTGAACGCATTTTAAAAATCAATAAGTTTGAATCTACTTTCGCTATTAATATCGGAGATATTTTTCACGAAGTCTTATCACATATATATGATGATGATTTTAATTTTAACGATTGTTTTGAAAAAACATGCAGTAAATTCGAATTTAATACTAAAGAAAAATTTTTGTTAACAAAATTAAAAGAAGAACTTGCTTTTGATATTAGAGTCATATTAGATCATTATCAGGAAGCAACTTTATTTAAAAATCAGAACTTCGAAAAAGAAATCGTTGTAAATTACGAGAATAAAGATATTCCTTTGCAATTCAAAGGAATTATCGATAAAACTATGTGGTATGAAGATAATACGCAAAAATATATTGCTATTATTGATTATAAAACCGGAAAAACTGACATTGAATTAGATAAATTAGAATATGGAATAGGTTTACAACTTCCCGTTTATCTATATCTTGCAAGTAAAAATGATGATTTTAAAGATTATAAATTCGCTGGTTTTTATTTACAAAAAATCTTACCAAACGAAATGCCTCGAACAATCAGGAAAACAAGAGAGCAGCTTAGAAGAGATTATTTAAAATTAGACGGGTTCTCTAGTGATGAACAAACGATTATTGCTAAGTTTGATAATACATATGCATCTTCAAATTATATTAAATCAATGAAATTAAAAAACGATGGCGAATTTAATAAAACAGCTAAAATATTATCTCAAGCCAAAATGAAAGAATATGTCGATTTAGTTGATACAAAAATAAAAGAAGCATTTACCCAAATATTAAATGCCGATTTTGAAATAAATCCTTTAGAAATTATCGAAAACGGAAAGAAAAACATCATCGGCTGTAAATATTGTGATTTTAAAGATATTTGTTATAAAGACTATAAAAAGGAGGATATAAAACATGGAAATGAATTGGACTCCTAAACAACAAGAAGCTATTTTCACAAATAATACTAATATTATTGTTAGTGCCGGTGCAGGTAGTGGTAAAACAGCTGTATTAACCGAGAGAATTAAACAAAAAATTCTTTCTGGTGTTAAATTAAACCAATTACTTGTCCTAACATTTACTAATGCTGCTGCACATGAAATGAAATCACGGGTAAAAGAAGCAATATCAAAAGAACCTCTTATTGCCAACCTAGCTAAAGATGTTGATAGCTCATATATTACCACTTTCGATTCATATGCTTTATCATTCGTAAAAAAATATAGTTATATTCTAAATATTGATAGTAATTTATCAATCGTAGAAAACACTATTATAAGCATTGAAAAAGCAAAAATAATTGATAAAATCATGGAAAATAGGTATACTACTTTACCTACAGACTTTAAAATGCTTGCTGCTACCTTCTTCATTAAAGAAGATGATAGTTTTAAGAACGAAATTTTAAAAATATCAAATAAACTTGATTTGCGTTTTGACAAAAATATTTATCTTAATGACTATATAAAAAATCATTTTGATAATCAAAATTTTATAAATAAAGCAATTGCTAATTTTGAAAATTACATTTTAAGCCTAATTAACGAATTATCTTATTTATTTGAAGAGGAAATTTATCCTTTACTTGATGAAAATTTAGTAAATAAATGTTATGAATTATATAACCCTTTATTTGATTGTACTTCTTTTGATGATGTAGTAAGTTACATGAATCATTTCACAAAACACCTTACTTTTAAAAGTGATGAACCCTCACTAAAAGAAAAAATAAGAGAAATGAAAGATAACTATTTTAATGTTCTTAAAAAATTTTGCGATTCATATTTATCAATTAATGATATTAAAACTAATTTTTTAAGTACTAAACCATATATTAGTGCAATTATTTCGATTATCAAAGAGCTTGATGAAAAAATTAATGATTTTAAATATAAACATTCACTATTTGAATTTAGTGATATTGCTAAAATCGCAATAAAAATTTTAACGGAAAATGAGGATATTCGTTTAGAACTTAAAAATCAACTTCATGAAATTCTTGTTGATGAATATCAAGACACTTCAGATTTACAAGAAAAATTCATCGAACTCATAGAAAATAATAATGTTTATATGGTAGGAGATATTAAGCAATCGATTTATAGATTTAGAAATGCTAATCCTATTATTTTTAAAAACAAATATGATACTTATCGTTTAGATAGAAATAAAGGATTAAAAATTGATTTAACTAATAACTTTAGATCAAGAAATGAAGTAGTAAGTATCATTAATCATATCTTTAATCAAATAATGTTTGATGATTTAGGTGGAGCAGATTATAGAAAAGAACATCAGCTGATATATGGTAATCACTCTTATGACAATCTAAATGGCAAACACTCTTTTAAAAGCGAAATATTAACATATGATTTTGATAAAGATGGCGGCTTATCCAAAGAAGAAATTGAAATTAGAATTGTTGCTCAAGATATTTTATCTAAAATAAATAATGGCTTCCAAGTTGTCGATAAAGATACAAAACAACTTAGAAATGCTTCCTTTAAAGATTTTTGTATTTTAGCAAGTGGTAGTTATTCTTTTGAATTAATCCGAGATATTTTCAAAGAATATAACATAGATACCCTAATACATAAAAATGAAAAAATTAATTCTAACATTTTAGTATTTATCTTAAAAAATATTTTAATTTTAACCATCAAGCATTATCAAAAAAAATATGATGAAGATTTTAATTATGCATTTGTAAGTATTGCTAGATCTTTTTTATGTGAATATGACGATAGCAAAATACTTGCTATTGTTACAAATAAAACCTATCTTGATGATAAGATAATTAAATTAATCGATAAAACAATTATTGAATTACCCTATATTTCAATGTCATCACTACTAAAAAAACTTTTAGATAATTTCAATTTTTATGAAAAATTAATAAAAGTTAAAGATAGTACTATGAATCTAATAAGACTTGAATATTTTGCATCACTTTGCGATAAATTAGATAATCTAAATATTAATATCGAAGATTATCCAACTTATTTAGAAACCATCTTCAATGATGAAAAACCACCAGAAATATCTTCAAGCATAAAAGATATTGATGCCGTTGTAATTATGACAATTCATAAATCTAAAGGGTTAGAATTCCCTATTGTTTATCTTCCATTCTTATATAAAAAATTTAATTTTCAAGATTTAAATGATAGATTTATTTATGATAATCATTATGGAATTATTTCGCCGTATTTCAACGAAGGAATTGCTAATACTATATTCAAAGATTTATTAAAATTAGATTATAAAAAAGAGGAAATATCCGAAAGAATTAGAGTATTTTATGTAGCATTAACTAGAGCTAAAGAAAAACTTATTTTTCTTCATGAAAATAAAGAAAACAGCAAAAAAATTTACTCTAGTAAAATATCAAGTTTTGATGATTTATTACTAATGATCGAAGATACACTTACTCCATATAAGAAAAAAATAAATCTTACACAATTAAATAATCTAAGCAATGATTCAATTAAACAAAGTAGCAAATTTTCTATTAATCAAGAATATATCGTTAAAGATACTCGTTTAATAGCTAAACCTTTAGACAAAGCCAAAGCATCTAAAACCGTAAATGAAATAATAAATCAAACAACATATGATAATATGCAAATGGGATTACATATTCATGAAATATTAGAATATCTCGATTATGATAATCCTAAAGAAATATTAGCAAATGAAAATACTTGGATTAAAAATAAAGTTCTTAATTTTTTAAATTTATTTATTTTCAAGAACAAAGAATTAAATAATTATTATCGTGAGTATGCCTTTACTTATTCATTGGATGATACCACTTATAACGGAATTATTGATTTAGTTGTAGAAACGCCATCTAATATCTATATTATAGATTATAAAATGAAACACGTTAATGATCCTAATTATATTAAGCAACTATCAATATATTATCAATATATAACTTCCAAATCTGATAAGCCTGTAAGTGTTTATCTATATTCTTTTATTGATGAAAAATTAAATGAAATAAAAATACCGAATTTGCAAAAGTAAAAAAGGACTATTGGAGCTTAATAATTAAGTTTACAATAGTCCTTTTATTGTTTAATTCTATTTTATTGAGGAAGCACTTCCCATTTATAAATATCAAATGATAAAGAATAAACATCACGATACCAATAATTATTGTAATAAATTTCATCACATGGAGCAGATCCTGCTTGAACTTCAACAATTTCAAAAGTTCCATCTGCTTTTTTATTTAATTTTGTGCGATAAACCGGTCCGATAATTTCCCCGTCTACTAACGGAACGCATGTTGTAAAAATATAATAAGTGTTCGGCTCTGATTCAGGAAAATAAATAATGAATGTCATATCTTGATTATCCAAAAGATATTCATTTAATTTATTACTTTCCCATTTGTCCATATTTCCCACCAATTCTTTGCTTCCTAATGATTCAGAATACGGATCTTCCTTTCGACTATTAATTAAAGTACTTAAGTCAGAATTAGGATTATTCAATCCTGCTCTACTATCTATTCCATTAATTAAGTTATTCACTAATTCTTCGTTTTTAATACCTTCTTCTGTTGTAGGAAAAAAATATTTAAACTCCATCATTCCAACATATAAGTTGTTATTTTCTTCATCTGGTTTACTATAATCAAAATTAAATGTAGCATAAACTTCACCAATATAAAAAAAGCAAGTTATGATAATCACCGGTAATATCGCTTTAATAATTTTTCTTATCATTGATTATCTAACCTCGCTTTCTTCAATTTCTTTTATTAAAAAAAATGATGATGAAATGAGTCTCCAGATTAATTCTGAATTATCTTCATTTATATTATTCAATATTAATGTATACCATTGATATTTTTGACTTTTTGGAAATTTTGTTGATTGCAATTCGCTAAACTTTTCAACAAGCGTTTCATTACCAACTACTCTAATAATAGTTTTTCCGGTTTTATAACAATAAATATAGGCAAAACATTTTTTCTTATTTCCAATTAAAGCATAATAAGTATCAGGAATAGAAAGTCCCGTCTTAGTATATTCTTTTCCTCTTTTAATTAATATTTCTTCATTTAACTGTGTTTGCACAAAATCAGCCAAAAGCGATTTTGAGAACTTTTTTTCTACAAAAGAAATTTTTTTATCTTTTTCAGATATAATTATTTCTTTACGCTCATTAATTGATACTAAAACTTTTTTGTCAATTAAAGGCGTTATAATATAAACAAAAACAACTAAAAGAATACATAAATATCCTGCTGGAGAATTCATGAAATCAATAAAACTACCAATATATCGAATTTTTTGTCCTTTATAAATCCCTCGCATTTGAGAGTAACGAACAGGAAACTTATCCGGATATTGGTTTGCATCACCTTGAAGTAAAAAATATCTTTCTTCATGCTCCTCATTAGGTTCTTCAATACCAACAATTCGGTGAATAATGAAATACCCATTTGATTCATAAACTACAATATCATACACTTGTAGATCTTCCTCTTTTGGTAAAGGATTAATAATTACTAAATCGAATTTTTGAAACTGATGATTTAGGTTATTATCCTCAATATATGTGTTTTTTTCATATGTATATGCCATAGAATTGCTCTTAACAACTTTAATTACCGGAGTGTCAATTGCTTGATTCTCACAAAATCTAACAGTTACAGACAAACAAAATATAGTTAGCAAGCCAATAGTAATACATATTGGAATAAAACGATTAAAAATAAAGTGAACAGCAAGATTTTTTGATTTAGTATTCACTTGCTGTTCATTCATTATCTCATCATCAATAAGTCCGCCTTTAATAATCTTAATGTGCATTTTAAACATACGATAAATTAAAAGGCTAAACATTGTAGTTAAAGCAACAAACACAATAAGGCATAGCACAAAGACATACTTATCATATGCTGCCATATTTAACAATCCCTAATACATTAAACTAATTTTTTTCACCAATAGTGATAGTAATAGTTGTACCTTCTAATGCCTTTGCATAAGCATCATATTTAGCTTTTGTATCTAATTTATGTTCAGTAAGAGATAGATAATTTAATAAGCTTACAGTATAATCTCCCTTTATTTTTTCACCAGAATTAAGAGTAACTTTACCATCTTTAGTTAATCCTGTTGTAGTAAATATTGTATCTCCGTCATCTCCGTCATAATAATTACCTGTAATAGCTATTGTCATTTCTAAAACAATACCATTTTCTCTAACATCTGCGTCTGCTCCTGTAGCAGCCGTAAAATTAACTTTAAAATCACCTTTTGTAGTTAATCCTGTATAATATGTTGAAGTGCCACCTGCTATTATTCCTTTATCATCAACTGTCATAACAAATGTTGAATTAATTGAGATTTCACCTTTAGGTGTATCTGTAACAGCATCTGCAATTTTAAGACTTAATGTGTCATTAGCTGTTGCTACATCAGCTTGAGCATAATTAAATGTCGCATAAACGCCTCCAATAGTTAAAACAGTAGCCATTGCAATAGTCATTCCAAATTTTTTCATAATAACCCTCCTTTTTATTTACGATTAAATTCGAAAATAGATTATTTTTAATATAATACCCCCCCCCCCCACCTTTTTTTCAATAGTTTTTTTATAAAAAAATCATTGTTTGTTAACACAAAAATGCAACACTTTTTTAAAATAAAATGTTTTTT
>CAZYEI010000008.1:37962-44595 GCA_964646425.1 uncultured Eubacteriales bacterium
TCCAAATTTTTTCAAAATAACCCTCCTTTTTTTTTACGTTTAAATTCGAAAAAAAATTTTTTTTAATAAAATTCCCCCCCCCCCCCCGACTTTTTTGTCAATAGTTTTTTGATAAAAAATCGTCAATTTGTCAGCAAAAAAAGAAAGCCTCTTTTTAAATCAAGAGGTTTTTCTTTATGTAAGCAAACTGATATGAAAACTAAATTATACTATTTTTAATATTTTTGTTTTAAAAGTTTTATTGAATTTAGTATAGCTATTAGAGCAACACCAACATCGGCAAAAATAGCAATCCACATTGATACAAATTCAAGAGCAACTAAAGTCATTACTATAATTTTTACAAGCAAAGCAAAAACAATATTTTGAATTACAACAATTCGAGTTTTTTTAGCAATTTTTATTGCATCAACAATTTTTAAAGGATTATCATCCATGATAACTATATCACTTGATTCAATGGCAGCATCACTGCCTAATCCTCCCATGGCAATTCCTACATCGGCAAGTGATAAACTTGGAGCATCATTTACTCCATCTCCAACAAACGCAACCTTTTTTCCTTTTTTATTATTTTTGATTTCTTTTTCTAAATAATTCAATTTATCTATTGGAGTTAAAGAATATTGTACTCTATCTATAGCTAATTCTTGTTGAACCTTTTTAACACTTTTTTCATTATCTCCTGATAAAATCATTGTTTCTTCAATTCCGACATTTTTTAATTTTTTTATTGTTGCATCAGCTGTATCTTTTATGCAATCACTTATCACAATATTACCAACATATTCATTATCTATTGCTAAATATACTATTGTTCCTTCTTTATTTAGTGTAGGATAATTAATACTTTCTTTATCCATTAATTTAGCATTTCCTAAACATATGTTTTTCCCATTTACAATACCTTTTACTCCATAACCAGGAATATCTAAAATATTGGTAGTTTCAAATTCATTTTTTTCCTTATTGTAGTATTCAAGAATTGATTTAGCAATTGGATGATTAAAATTCTTTTCTAATGCAGCTGCATATTTAATAAATTCATCTTTATCAATTTTAGTTTCAACTTCCGATACTTTAAAAACACCTTTTGTTAGCGTTCCAGTTTTATCAAAAACAACTTTATTTACATGTGCTAATGTTTCTAAATAGTTACCACCTTTAATTAAAATTCCTTGTTTGCTTGCCCATCCAATACCAGAAAAGAATGCTAATGGTACAGATATTACCAAAGCACAAGGACAAGATACAACTAAGAACGACAATCCTTTATAAATGTTTTCAATTAACGATTTGTCAAACAATAAATATGGAACAAATGAAATAATTAAAGCTAATATTACCACAATTGGAGTATACCATTTTGCAAATTTAGTAATAAAGTTTTCACTGCGTGATTTATTAGCAGAAGCATTTTCTACCAAATTTAATATTTTAACAACATTAGAATCTTTATAAAGAGCAGTAACTTCAATTTTTAATAGTGAAGTTAGATTAATCGTGCCACTACTAACACTATCTCCTTGATAGATATCCATAGGCTTGGATTCTCCTGTTATAAATGCAGTATCAAGTGTTGAATTACCATCAATAATTATACCATCTAATGGTATTTTCTCACCTGGCCGAACAACGATAATTTCTCCAATGTTTACATTATTGGGACTAACAATTTTTTCTTCTTCAGTTCGCATTACTCTCGCAAATTCAGGCTTTAAATCCATCAGATTTCTAATTGATCTTCTTGAATAATCCACTGCAATATTTTGACATAACTCCCCAATTTGATAAAAAATCATAACAGCAACGGCTTCAAAACTTTCACCAATTATTAACGCTCCAAGGGAAGCAATCATCATCAAAAAATTTTCATCTAAAAAATTACCTTTAGTAATTTTTTTAACCGATTTATAAATTACATCATATGAAATAATAAAATATGATATAAGAATAAAAGCTAATTGTAAATATTTATTAATATAGCCACTAAATATAGCCACCAAAAAAGTAAAAACAGTAACGCTAATTCTTATAAGCATCATGGTTTTTTCATTTATTTTTTCTTTAGTTTTCTTTTGAGATAATGGATGATTATTCCCTTGATGAATATGTTCTCCCTT
Organism: uncultured Eubacteriales bacterium; assembly: GCA_964646425.1. Lineage (GTDB taxonomy): Bacteria > Bacillota_I > Bacilli_A > RFN20 > JAISJY01 > CAZYEI01. Next base: position 40,086 of record CAZYEI010000008.1, read on the forward strand.
ACAATGACCATGCTTATGATTATGATGACAAGAGCAGGATTCAGCCTTATGATCTTCAATATCTTCATCACTAATATCAAAATAGCAAACATCAGGTTCAATTTTTTTTGTTATTTTAACTATTTCTTTATAAGCCTCTGCTAAATTTTCTTTTTCTACATCAATTAATAGTTTTTTATTAAAAAAATTAATATTTACACTATTTAATAATTTTATCTTCTTTAATTTCTTTTCAAGTTCAGAGGCACAATTAGCACAATCTAATCCTTCTATTCTATATTGTTTAATCATAACTTAATCCTCCAAAACATGATCAAATGCTTGTTTAAAAATTGTTACAACATGATTATCTTTTAATGAATAATAAATTGTTTTACCAGCTCTTCTAGATTTAACCAAATTAGCTTGCTTTAAAATTCTTAATTGATGAGAAATTGCTGATTGATTCATTTTTAATAATTCGGCAATATCACAAACACATACTTCTTTTTCAAATAAAACATATAAAATTCTAACTCTAGTTGAATCACCAAATACTTTAAATAATTCGGCAATATCATATAATAATTCATCATCAGGAATATGGATGTTTTCTATATTTTCCTTATGAACACATACTTCTTTACACAATTCCAGTTTTGTCATAATAGCCTCCTCTTTTCATATGAACACTTGTTCATATATTCATTATATTATTATGATACTAATCTGTCAACAAGAAAAAGAGGAGATTTTACATCTCCTCTTTAACTGTTATTATCGCTGATGGCATCCACCCAGAATTATTAAACCTTGAGCCATTATCCTCTATTGTTGCATCTATATAATCTATAAAAGAACTTCCTCTATATGTATAGGCAATACTTTGGTTATCAGCTTTTGACCATGCCTCGCCATTAATACTCCATTGACTTTTATTTAGTGAGAAGGTAGCTCTTTGAAGTTGTCCCAAAGAATCTTCTCTTTCCATTCTTGCTCCATAATCATCAATTAAATTGTAATATTCATATTCTGTTGGAATAATCACACGAACATATAATCTTAAATTAACATATTCATATGGTGACCCTGCTAAGCAATGTTCAAGTAAAATATTACTAGATTGTAAAATAGGTTGCGTAGTATCTATAGTAGAAATATCAACAGTATGTAAATTTAAATTTTTCACTAAAGTCATAGTAAATGTAGGTTTATAACTGTATACTTCTCCATTTTCATCAACCCATGCTTTTGTTTTATCAACATTGCCATCCTCATCTAATGCATTAAATGTAAGGATAGTCCCCATTGTTAACTTTTCCCCTTTAACACTTTTAAAAGTATCGGCATTTATTACATCGCCACCACTAACAAACACATTAAATTGATATTCTTTGACGCCACTTTCAATATCATAAATAGGATATAGCGTTAGTGATTCACTAATTATATCTCCTTCTTTATATTCAACACCATTTGTATCATTCCACCCAATAATAGAATATCCATAAGGAAGATAACTTACCGAATCTAAAACAGAATCAAAAACATCTTGCGTTAACTTAAGAGAATAATCAGTAAATACGATTCTAATCATTTGGCCACCAACACTAAAGCCTATTCTACTTATTTGCTTCGTTTTTTCAGTTTTCGCTTCTACAGTAGTATTTTCAAAAATCTGAAGATTAATTGAATTTTCAACACCTCTATAAACACCATTAATATACCAACCTGTAAATATATAACCTGCTTCAATATTAATAATTTCAAAATTAATAGTAGTTCCCTCATTAACTGAATCATATTTGTCATAATTAATTTCTATATGTTCATTTTCAACATAAGAAACATTATATTTTTTTTCTTGCCTAATAGTACTAGGATTTATATAACTATATGACATATTACTCGCTATTTGACATGAAGGCAATATCATAGAAAATAGTATACAAAAAAATAAAATTATACTTTTTTTCATTATTTTACCCCCTCATTATTTTCATTATAGCAAAATAGATTAAGAAAAAAAAGAAGAAGGTTATAAAATAATTGCTTCTTCTCCATTGCTTAGCTTATTTGATATATATTTTTTCACTTCTCTCCTAATACCTCTAGCCCCATATCTAATCACATCACTATTATGAACCATTTTTTTAATATCTTCTTCTAACAAAGGAACTGTTTCACTTATATGTTCACTATATTCTTTATGATATTTATTTGCCAATTTAAAACAAGTTTCTTCATTAAGTGGATTAAAATAAATAATTTCATCTATTCTATTAATAAATTCAGGTCTAAAATGCTTAGCTATTGCATTATTAACATCATGTAAAGAAATGTCTTCAGGAGCAAAACCAACACCCTTTTTATGAAACATTTCTTCTTTATATCCCAAGTTTGAAGTTAAAATAATAATTGTATTTTTGAAATCTATTTTTCTTTTATTTGCATCTATAAAATACCCCTCATCAAATACATTTAAAAATATATCCAAGACTTCTTTATGCGCTTTTTCAATTTCATCAAGAAGCACCACACTATGTGGCTTTTTTCTTACTTCATCAATTAAAAAAGTTTGAGTATCATATCCCACATATCCTGGTGGTGAGCCTATTAATTTAGATACCGAATGCTGTTCCATAAATTCAGCCATATCTATTTTAATCATCTTACTCGAATCACCAAAAAAACTATTTGCAATTATTTTAGCCGATTCCGTTTTTCCTACTCCAGTTGGTCCGACAAAAAGAAAAACACCTAGTGGTTTATTATCATCAACTAATCCTTTTTCTATACAACTCATTTGATTAACAATATGTTTTATTGCAGAATCTTGACCAATAATATTTTCTTTTAAAGAATTAGCTAGATACTCCGCTTTTTCTTCTTTAACAATCTTTACTTTACAGTTTTGTTCAATGACTTTAATAATATCTTCTTCTTCAACCTTTTCATGTCCCTCTTGTTTTGCTCTAACAAATGCACAATCCAAAACATCGATTGCCTTATCAGGGAAATATCGTTGAGGCATATAATTTTTACAATAATATATTATCTTATCTACATTTTTTGATTCAATTTCAATTTTATGGAATTTACGATAAGATGTTAAAAGATATTCTAATATTTTTTTCGTTTCTTGATAATTAGTTTCATCTACCTTAATGACTTGAAATCTTCTCTCTAACGCCTTTTCTTTCTCAAATATTTTTACATATTCATCAAAAGTAGTTGCTCCAATACATTGTAATTCTCCTCGAGATAAATGTGGCTTTAAAATACTTGAAGCATCGATTGCCCCTTCGGCACCACCTGCACCAATAATATTATGAATTTCATCAATAAAAATAATAACATTAGGATCATCTTTTACTTTTCGCATTATTTTTTTCAATTTTTCTTCAAATTCACCACGATATTTAGTTCCAGCAACCACATTGGAAATATCTAGTTCATAAATGACTTTGTTTTTTAATTCTTCGGGTACTAATCCTTGATTTATTAAACGAGCAACTTGATATACTATTGCAGTTTTTCCTACTCCCGGATCCCCGATTATTAAAGCATTAGGTTTTTGTTTTCTAAGTAGCGCCTCGATTAATAACTGTAATTCTTCTTCTCTGCCAATTAATTCCTCTTTTTTATTTTTAACAAAATTATTGATATTTGTTAAATCCTCAATCGAATCTAAATCAGAATGTTTTTTAATGCTTCGTTTTAATTCATTTCTAATCTTTTCGAGAGGCACCTTATTTTTAGTTAATAATTCTGTTGCTACATTTTCTCCTGAATTAAGTAAGCAATACGCAAGAATTTCTAAACCAACTTTATCTTCACCACTTTTTTTCGATTCTAAAGTAGCATACTCCATAACTTGTTTTAAAGAACTTGTATATTCCATATAATATGTCTTAGTTTCTTTCTTTCCAAAAAGTGAAATTATTTGTTCTTTTAACTCTTCATAAGTTATTTGATATCCATGCAATATATTTCTTAATTTAGATTCTCTTACTTTTAAGAACGCTAGTAAAAGATGTTCAGTACCAACACTCATATGTCCTAAATCAAACGCAATACTTTCAGCGATAGCAATCGCTTTTTGTGTTTTCTCATTAAATTTTCCTAACATAAGGCTTTTTCCCCCTTGTATCAATGTATGATTCATCACAATAATTATTGACAGTTTTAATTTTTTTATACTTGTTTATTTTTTATTTATTTTAAGATATAATTTAAAAAAGGAAGTACCAATATGAAAAAAGAAAACAATATTATTCACCCAATCAAACCTATTATCAATCAAAATAGCACTATATTAATTTTAGGCAGTTTTCCTAGTATCAAATCAAGAGAATTAAATTTTTTCTATATGCATCCTCAAAATAGATTTTGGAAAATATTAAGTTACTTATTTAATGATGATTTTTATACTGCAAATATTGAAGCAAAAATAAAATTATGTCAAAAACACAATATTGCCATTTTTGATGTAATTAAATCTTGCTCAATAGTTGGATCTAGTGATTCA
>CAZYEI010000009.1:0-43595 GCA_964646425.1 uncultured Eubacteriales bacterium
CAGTTAATATCGTTCCTAACTCAACAGGTGCTGCAAAAGCAATCGGTCTTGTTATTCCTGAATTAAACAAAAAGTTAATTGGTTCTGCTCAACGTGTACCAGTACCTACAGGATCAACTACAATTTTAGTTGCTGTTGTTAAAGGTGATGATGTAACAGTAGATGGAATTAATGCTGCTATGAAGGCTGCTTCAAGTGCTTCATTCGGATATACAGAAGAACCATTAGTATCTTCAGATATCGTTGGAATTACATATGGATCATTATTTGATGCAACTCAAACAATGGTTACAAAAATTAGCGATGGTTTATATCAAGTTCAAGTTGTTGCTTGGTATGACAACGAAAATTCATACACTTGTCAATTCGTTCGTTTAGCAAAAGCATTCGCTGAAAAGAACTAGTTTTAAAGTTATAGGGTAGCTCGTTACCCAGTGAACTTTCACTAACAATTAGCACCCATATTTTGGGTGCTTTATTTTGTTTAAGCAAATAGGAGGAAAAATATGAAAAAAACTGTAAGAGATTTAACAAATCTTGAAGGAAAAGTAGTTTTAGTTAGAGTTGATTTTAATGTTCCATTAAAAAATGGTGTAATAAGTGATGATAATCGTATTGTTCAAGCATTACCTACAATTAATCATTTAGTAAATGCTGGGGCAAAAGTAGTATTAATGTCTCACTTAGGAAAAGTAGATCATAAAGATCCGGTTAAGTGTGAAGAAAATAAAAAGAAAAATAATATGGCACCAGTTGCTACTCGTTTAGCTGAATTAGTTTCATGTAAAGTAGCATTTTGTCCTGCAACAAGTGGTGAAACTTTGCATGCTGCAGTTGCTGCTTTAAATGCTGGAGAAATATTATTAGTTCAAAATACACGTTATGAAAAAGGTGAAAGCAAAAATAATGCTGAATTATCAAAAGAATGGGCTTCATTATGTGATGTATTTGTAATGGATGCATTTGGTAGTGCTCATAGAGCTCACGCTTCTACATATGGAGTTCCTGAAATTTTAAATGCTGAAGGAAAGGAAACTGCAATCGGATTCTTAGTGGAAAAAGAAATTGCTGCATTAAGTAAATGTGTTACTCCTGATGCTCATCCTTATGTTGCAATTTTGGGTGGAGCAAAAGTTTCTGATAAAATTAAAGTTATTGAAGCATTATTAAAGAAAGTTGATAAATTAATTATTGGTGGTGCTATGGCATATACATTTGCAAGAGCACAAGGATATACAGTGGGAACTTCTTTATGCGAAGAAGATCAAGTAGAATTTGCTAAGAAATGTATCGAAGAAGGAAAAGGAAAATTATTCTTGCCTATAGATCGTATTATTGCTAATGATTTCTCTAATCCTACTGAAATTAAAGAAAGTGGAGCTGGAAATATTGAAGATGGCTTTATGGGCTTAGATATTGGGTTGAAAACTCGTGAATTATATGCAGAACAAATTAGAGATGCTAAAATTGTCTTTTGGAATGGTCCAATGGGTGTATTTGAAGATCCTCGTTTTGCTGAAGGAACAATTGCAGTATGTAAAGCAATTACTGAAACTAAAGATTGTTTCACAGTAATTGGTGGTGGAGATAGTGCTGCTGCTGCTGCTCAACTTGGCTATAAAGAAAAATTCTCACATGTTTCAACAGGTGGTGGTGCATCATTAGAAATGATTGAAAATGATGGTTCATTACCAGGAATTGATATTATTCAAGATAAGTAGGATTTTAACATGCGTAAAAAGATATTAGTAGGAAACTGGAAAATGAATAAATTTTCTAGCGAAGCAAAAACATTTGTTAAAGAAATTGAAGAAATGGCATTAGTAGCAAAAGAAAACAATATTATTGTTGGTGTTGCTCCAACTTTTTTGAGTTTAGAAGCTGCTAATAATAATGCTATAACTCCAATAGTTGCAGCTCAAAACTGCCATTTTGAAGATAGTGGTGCGTTTACTGGAGAAGTGTCTGTGCCAATGTTAGTAGATTTAGGCGTTAAATATTGTTTAGTAGGTCATTCTGAAAGAAGACAATATTTTGCAGAAACTAACGAAACTTGTAATAAAAAAATCTTAAAATTATGTGCTAATAATATTGTACCAATTTATTGTGTTGGTGAAACACTAGTAGAATATGAAAATGGGACTACTAAAGATGTAATCAAGAAACAATTAGTCGAAGGATTGGATAATGTTTCTGCATCTGATGTTGAAAATATGGTGATTGCTTACGAACCAGTTTGGTCAATTGGAACTGGAAAAAATGCAAGTAGTGCAATAGCACAAGATATTTGTTGCTTTGTGCGTGAAACAATAGCTTCATTATATGGTAAAGAAGTTGCTGATAAAGTATTAATACAATATGGTGGCTCTGTAAAACCTAATAACATTAAAGAGTATCTAAATCAAACTGATATTGATGGTGCTTTAGTTGGTGGTGCTTCTTTACAAGTAGCTAGTTATATTGAAATGATTAAGAACCTATTATAATAGGTTCTTAATTTTTGAAAAGGAGAGACAAAAAATGAAAAAACCTGTATTATTGGTTGTAATGGATGGCGTTGGTTTTTCAGTTACAGGATTAGGCGATGCTGTAACTTTAGCAAACACACCAACTTTAGATTATCTACTATCTAATTATCCTAATGTTAAATTAAAAGCACATGGTACTGCAGTAGGTTTACCAAGTGATGATGACATGGGTAATTCGGAAGTAGGTCATAATGCTTTAGGCTGTGGTCAAGTATATTCACAAGGTGCTAAACTAGTGAATGAATCTATTGAATCAGGAAAAATGTATGATTCAAATACATGGAAAGAAATCATTGAAAATGTAAAAGCTAACCAAACTACTTTACACTTTATTGGATTGCTTTCAGATGGAAATGTTCATTCGAATATTTCGCATTTAATTAATATGATAAGACAAGCAAAAAATGAAAATGTAAATAGAGTTAGAGTTCATATTTTGCTTGATGGAAGAGATGTTCCTGCTACAAGTGCTTTAATTTATGTTTCACAATTAGAAAAAGTATTTGATGAATTAAATGATGATACATTTGATGCTAAAATTGCTTCTGGCGGTGGTAGAATGAAAATTACAATGGACCGTTATCAAGCAAATTGGAAAATGGTTGAAGAAGGATGGAAGACTCATGTTCTTGGAGAAGGTAGACAATTTTGCAATGCTACTACTGCCATTGAAACATATAGAAAAGAAAATCCTAGTGTAATAGATCAAGATTTACCAGCATTTATAATTGCTGAAAATGGAAATCCTGTTGGTAAAATTGTTGATAATGATTCAGTTATTTTATTTAATTTCCGTGGAGATCGTGCGATTGAAATTTCTATGGCTTTTGATCAAAAAGACTTTGATAAATTTGATAGAAAATACTACCCTAATGTAGTTTATGCTGGATTACTTCAATATGATGGTGATTTAAAACTTCCTGAAAGATTTTTAGTTAATCCTCCAGAAATACATAATACTTTAACAGAAGTTATGGTTGAAAATAATATTAATGAATATGCTATTTCAGAAACTCAAAAGTATGGTCATGTAACATATTTTTGGAATGGAAATAGATCAGATAAATTTTCTGAAGATTTGGAAACATATGTTGAAATCCCTTCAGATAAAGTGTCATTTGATGAACGTCCTTGGATGAAGTCTGCTGAAATAACTGATACATTAATTGAAGCCTTAAAATCTCATAAATATGAATTTTTAAGAGTAAATTATCCAAATGGCGATATGGTTGGTCATACAGGCTCTTTACCTGCTACCATTTGTTCAATGGAAGCTCTAGATTTAGCATTAACTAGAGTATTAAAAGTAGCTAAAGAAGAGGGATATATTGTTTGTGTAACTGCAGATCATGGTAATGCTGATGAAATGTTAGAAAAAAATAAAAAAGGTGTAATAGCAGTTCGTACAGCCCATTCTTTAAATAAAGTACCTTTTATCATTGTTGATGATGATAATACATATGAATTTATTGATGGTGAATATGGTTTAGCTAATGTTGCTCCGACAATTGTAAAGATTATGGGATTACCTGTTCCTTCATGTTGGGAAAAGCCAATGATAAAATAAAATATTTTTTCGATAAAAAAATTATTTAAAACATTAATTCGACAAATTAAGTCCTATAGTATTGGTTATAATACTAATAGGGCTTTTTTTGTTGAAAGGAGAAGAAAATAAAAATGCCTTATATCGAAAAAATAAAAGCAAGAGAAATATTAGATTCAAGAGGATTTCCGACAATTGAAGTAGAAGTAATTACCAAATCTGGGGCATATGGTTGTGCTAAAGTTCCAAGTGGAGCATCTACAGGAATGTTTGAAGCGTTAGAATTAAGAGATAATGATAGTTCCCGTTATTTAGGAAAAGGAGTAATTAAAGCAGTAAATAATGTAAATACTATTATCGCTAAAGAACTAAAAGGAAAAAATGTAATTAATCAAAGAGAAATTGATGATTTATTATTAGTTTTAGATGGTACGAAAAATAAATCAAAACTAGGGGCAAACGCAATTTTAGGTGTTTCATTAGCGTGTTGTAAAGCTGCAGCAAGTTATTATAAAATGCCAATTTATCGTTATTTACAAGGTGGTGATGAAGTGATTTTGCCTATACCATTTATGAATATTATAAATGGAGGAGTTCATGCTAGTAATGGACTGGACTTCCAAGAATATATGATTGTCCCTTATGGATTTTCTAGTTTTAAGGAAGGATTAAGAGCAGGTGTGGAAATTTTTCAAAAGTTAAAATGTATTTTGAATAAATTAGATAAACCAACTTCATTAGGCGATGAAGGAGGATTTGCACCTTCGCTAGAAAATAATGAGCAACCCTTAAAATTGATTATGCAAGCAATAAAAGAAGCAGGTTATAGTAGTTTAAATCAAATAGGGATTGCAATTGATATCGCAGCAAGTGAATTTTATGATAAAGATAAAAGAGTATATGTTTTAGAGAATGAAAATAAAAAATTAAATCATCAAGAATTTGCTAATTATCTAGCACATTTGGTAGATATATATCCAATTATTTCGATTGAAGATGGTATGGATGAAGAAGATTATGTTGGTTGGAAAATATTAGAAAATACTATAAAAAAAGATGTATTATTAGTAGGCGATGATTTATTTGTAACTAATAAAAAAATGTTGGAAAAAGGAATTCAAATGAATATTGCTAATAGTGTTTTAATTAAGGTTAATCAAATTGGTACATTGAGTGAAACCTTAGCAACAATTAAATGTGCAAAAGAAAATAATTATCAAAGAATTATTTCTCATAGATCGGGTGAAACTGAAGATACGTTTATTGCTGATTTAGCTGTTGCTACTAGGGCGGGCTTTATAAAAACTGGCTCTTTAAGTAGAAGCGAGCGAATTGCTAAATATAATCGCTTATTAAAAATTGAAGAAGAAAATCAAAAAGTTAAATATGGGTATGAAGAGACAAAAATAAAATTTGCTGAGATTTCAAATGAATAGTATTTAAATTTTGGATGTGCTAAAATATTTTCGAGGTGGATTTTATGTATGCTTTAATAACTGGTGCAAGTTCTGGTATTGGTAGAGATATTGCACGAATTCTTGCTCAAAAAGGTTATGATTTAATAATCGTAGCTAGAAATGAAAATAAACTTTTATCATTGAAAGATGAGTTAAAAAATGTAAATGTGAAAATTGTTGTAAAAGATTTATCAAATGAAAGTGAGTGTTTTTCTTTAATTGATGAAATAAAAGAAAATGATATTGAGATATTGATTAACAATGCAGGATTTGGTTTATTTGGCAATTTTTGTGAAACTGATATTAATACTGAATGCAATATGATTGATACAAATATTAAAGCACCATTGATTCTAATGAAATATTTTCTTAATAGATTTAAAGAAAATAATCGAGGGAAAATTTTGAATGTTGCAAGTGCTGCAGCGTTTACATATGGTCCGTTGATGAGCGTTTATTATGCGACAAAGTCATATTTATATACTCAAACTTTATCAATATATGGTGAGCTTAAAAAAGAAAAAAGTCCAATTTACATAGGAGTTCTTTGCCCTGGACCTGTTAAAACGGAGTTTCAAGAAAGGGCAAATGTTCGATTTACTCCGAAAGCAAAATCCAGCGAAGAAGTGGCACGTTATGCTGTTAAAAACATGTTTAAAGGAAAATTAGTAATAATTCCAGGTATCATGGTAAAATTTGGTAAATTTTTAACAAGGTTTATTAGTGATAAATTATTGATTAAAATAGGATATTATTTTCAAAATAGTAAAAATTAATTAGGGAATTGTAATTTAGGTAAATTGATAAAAAGTCATTACTTTTAATTATGATTCCTTTTCATATGTTGAAAAAAGTTTTCAGGTCTTTTTGTTTAAAACTATGGAAATAATTTGGCTAGACTTGTATAATTAATAATACTTGCATACTTGATAGATATTGTTTGGGAGGTAATTTAAATGGATCAAATACTAATTGACTTTTTTAAGGCAATATCATTTCCTAATGAAATGATTAATCACTTTAATAATGCCAAAGTTAAAAAAGCAATCCAATTTAAAAAAACTAACTTATTAAAAGTATTTATTGACATTCCTAAAGTATTAGATGTTAATGTTTTTAATGCTTTAATGACTTATAAAAACAATTATCCTGATGGTAATGTTGAAATTGTTTTAGTTGTTAATAATCAAAAATTAATTTTTGAAGAAGTAATACAAGTATATTTTAATAATTTTATTATAAAAAAATATGAAAATACTGCTGCATTAGAAGGACTACAAAAAATTAAAGTTGAATTAAAAGAAAATAAAATTATTATACCAGTAAGTAGTGAAATGCAATTTTCTTTATTTAAGGGAATTATAGAAGAATTACAAAAATATTTTTATAGTGCTGGATTTATGCAAGTAATTGACGTTTTGAAATATGAAGTTGATGAAAATGAATTATTAAATAGAATTAATGCTAAAAAAAATCAAAGAATTGAAGAAACTTCACTTAAGGCTCAAGCTTATGATAATGAAATGCAAAAATATGAAAATGCAACAACGTTAACAAATCAAACTAAATTCAAAAAAGAATATGATAAAGTAACTTTGCACGAACTGAGAGATGATGAGCAATTGGTTCAAGTTGAAAGTAAAGTATTTTACATTGAATTGCAACCTATTCGCAATAATAAAAATATTTATACATTCTATATCACCGATAATACTGATTCGTTAGAGATTAAAGTGTTTGAGGGTAAGCGTTTTAGTAAAGAAGAATTAGATTGTATAAAAAAGGGTTCATTAATACAAGTAAATGGTGGTATGATTTATGATACTTATCGTAATTCGTATGTTTTTGAGCCTACAAAAATCACAATACTAGATAATTCTAATGACAAAGGAAGAATAGATACTGCAACTGAAAAGCGTGTTGAATTGCATCTTCATACCAAAATGTCGACAATGGATGCTGTTGGTGACATTGATGCATATGTAAAACAAGCTGTCAAATGGGGACATAAAGCATTAGCTGTTACCGATCATGGGAATATTCATATTTTCCCGAATGCTCAAAAAGCCATCCCTAAAGGTTCTGATTTTAAAATAATTTATGGTAGTGAATGCTACATGATTGATGATAAATTAGTTCATGCTATAAATCCAAAAGATGTGGACTTAGAGCATGCTGAATATACAATTCTTGACTTTGAAACAACTGGATTATCAGCACGATATGATGAAATTATTGAATTTGGTGCGATAAAAATATCTGGTGGAATTGAAGTTGATAGATTTCAAACTTTTATTAAACCTACCAAACCATTATCATCATTTACTACGGAATTAACTGGAATTAGAGAATTTGATGTTAGAAATGCACCTACTTTAAGAGAAATTATGCCTAGAATTTTAAAGTTTATTGGTGATTCTATAATTGTAGCACATAATGCAGTATTTGATTTCGGTTTTTTAAATGCATGTGTTGTAAAACTTGGTGGAAAAGCATTAACTAATCCAGTTATAGATACTTTACCATTAGCACGTGTGGTTTTTCCTAATTTAAAAGCATACTCTTTAGGAAGTGTGTGTAGGGCATGTAATACTGATTATGATGAAGAAGCAGCTCACCGTGCTGATTATGATGCTAAAGTATTAAGTGATGCTTATTTGTCGATGCTTGGCATTATAACTGAAAAATATAATATTAAATCGCATATTCAATTAAATGAATTACAAAGTGAAACTTACTATAAACATGCACGCCCTAAGCATGCAACCTTATTGGTGAAAAATAAAGAAGGATTAAAGAATTTATATAAAATTATTTCTGAATCACATACAAAATATATTTCAGATGTTGCAAGGACTCCTCGAGATATAATTAATAAATATAGAGAAGGATTACTTGTTGGAAGTGCTTGTTTTAATGGAGAATTATTTGATATTGCTTCAACAAAAGTTGAGGAAGAATTAATTAAAGCGATAGAATTTTATGATTATATTGAAATTCAGCCATTAGAAAATTATACGTGGCTTGTTGATACTAAAAGAGCAGAATCGCTTGATAAAATTAAAATTATTTTAAAGGATATAGTTGATGCTGCATTAAAGTGTGAAAAATTAGTTGTTGCCACTGGTGATGTTCATTATCTAAATCCTGAAGATAAAATATATCGTGATGTTTATATTACTGCAAAATCAATCGGAGCAGGAAGACATCCTTTATATGACTATAAGCATCGAGTTAAGGAAAATCCTAATCAACATTTTAGAACAACTAATGAAATGTTAGATTGCTTTGCTTTTTTAGGAGAAGAACTTGCGTATAAATTAGTAGTTACAAATACTAACAAAGTGGCTGAGCAAATTGAAGTAGTTACTCCGGTTGTTGATTATTTAAGTACACCTAAAATTGATAATGCTCCAGAAATGCTAACGGAGTTATGTTATAAAAACGCCAAAAATGTATATGGTGATCCACTTCCGGATATTGTACGTTTGCGTTTAGAAAAAGAATTAAAATCTATTATTGGAAATGGATTCGCTGTTATTTATTGGATTGCTTATTTGTTAGTTAATAAATCTCTTAGTGATGGTTATTTAGTAGGCTCAAGGGGATCTGTCGGTTCTTCTTTTGTAGCTACCATGGCTGGTATTACCGAAGTAAATCCTTTGACACCACATTATATTTGTCATAAGTGTAAGCATAGTGAATTTTTACCTGAAGGTACAATTCCAAGTGGATTTGACTTGCCAACGAAATTATGCCCTGAATGTGGTGAAGTAATGGAAGGAAATGGTCAAAATATTCCTTTCGAAACATTCTTAGGATTTAAAGGAGATAAAGTTCCTGATATTGATCTTAACTTTTCCGGCGAATATCAACCAGTTGCTCATAATTTTACAAAAGAAGTGCTTGGTGAGAAAAATGTATTCCGTGCTGGTACTATTTTGACTGTTGCTGAAAAAACTGCTATAGGATATGCTAAAGGATATTTTGAGGATAAGGGGATTGAAAAATTCCGTCAAGCAGAATTAAAGCGCCTTGCTATGGGGTGTGAAGGAGTAAAAAGAACAACTGGACAACATGCTGGGGGAATTATTGTTATTCCTAGTTATATGGATGTATTTGATGTAACTCCGATTCAATATCCTGCCGATGAACCGGAAGCTTCTTGGATGACATCACACTATGATTTTCATGCTATTCATGATGAAATATTAAAACTTGATATTTTGGGCCATGTTGATCCTACGGCATTACGTATGTTAAAAGATATTACAGGCATTGATCCTAAAGGATTACCTATGAATGATCCTGAAGTAATGGCCCTATTTAGTGGACCAGAAGTTATGAATGTTACTAAAGATGAGGTTTTAAATGAAGTTGGCTCTGCAGGCGTTCCTGAATTTGGTACAAATTTTGTAAAAGGATTGTTGAAAGAAACCAAACCAACGAAGTTTTCTGAGCTTGTACAAATTTCTGGTTTGTCTCATGGTACAGATGTTTGGAATAATAACGCTCAAGAACTTATTAAACAACAAATTTGTAAACTTGACCAAGTTATTGGATGTCGTGATGATATTATGTCATACTTGATTGAAAAAGGTTTACCAGCTCAAGATTCTTTTAAAATTATGGAAAGTGTTCGTAAGGGAAAAGGATTAACTGAAGATTGGAAAACTTTAATGCGAGAACATAAAGTCCCTGAGTGGTATATTGATTCTTGCTTGAAAATTAAATATATGTTCCCTAAAGCTCATGCTGTTGCCTATGTTATGATGGCATTACGTGTTGCTTGGTATAAAATACATAAACCATTACATTATTATGCGACTTATTTTACTACTCGTTGTGATGCTTATGAAATATCTACGATGATTGAAGGTAAAGGCTCTATTAGAGCAAGAATTATGGAAATTAAAGATAAAATAAAAGCTCATGAAGCAGTTAGTAATAAAGAAAATGCTTTATTAGATACCTTTGATGTTGCTCTTGAAATGACTGCAAGGGGATATTCATTTGCAAATATCGATATTGAAAAATCTGATGCTACTAAATTTATTGTAGATGAAGAAAACAATCTATTAATTCCTCCGTTTTCATGTGTTGACGGATTAGGAATTAACGTTGCAGAATCGATTGTCAATGCAAGAAAAGAAAAACCATTTATTTCAATTGAAGATGTAGAAAACCGTACATCATTATCTAAAACACTAATTCAAGAATTTAAAAAGATGGGAATTTTTCAAGATTTAGTTGAAGAAAATCAATTAGGTTTTGATTTGGTATTTGAATAAAATGAATAAAAAAATAAATATTTTAAAATGGATTAGTTTATTTTTTCTTTTCTTAACGATTATGGCAATTATGATATATGCATTTACTCATAATTCAATTGTGATCCATATAGGGTATGGTATGGGGATAATTTTTATTTTAAGTCTAGACGCTTATATTCTTTTAAAAAAAGAATAAAAATAACTCTTCTGTTTTAATAAAGGATGATAAAAATGGTAAAAAAAGAAGAACTAAATGAACAAATAACAGCATTGCAAAAATTGCAAAAAAAATGTAATAAAACGATTAATAAACTATCATTACTACGTTTATTTGCTTTTTTAGCATTAATTGTTTTAGGAATTACTTGTATTGTTTATTTTGAAATTATATTATTTTTTATTACAATAGTTATTTTAATAGTTTTTCTGATTTTAATTAATATTCAGGAAAAAAAATTCCAAGAATTAACATTTTATAATAATAAAATTAAAGTGTTTCAAGAATATCGAGAAAGATTAACAAATGGTTGGAAAAAATTTAATGATAGAGGAGATAATTTGGGAATTGAAATTCCAAATATGGCTTTTGATGTTGATATAGTTGGGGAAAACTCACTTTTTCAATATTTAAATGTTTGCACAACGATTGATGGAAAGAAAAAGTTAGCTTCTCTGCTTATAAATGGTCGAGATTCGATTGAGGAAATTAATAAAAGTAGTGAAAGTGTTGCAGATTATTCTTCTTTTTGGAAGGAAAATATTGAGTTTCAAGCCTATTTAAAAGAGTTTGATAAAAAAATATATCGTATTAAGAGAAATACAATTGCTTTCCCTAAAAATATAAATAAAAAATCTAAAACTTTATATATTGGTTTATTTTTGACTGTATTACTTTTTTTAAGTATATTTTTTTCAATTTTAAAAGTAATTAGTCCCTCTTTTATTTTTCCTATTATGTTACTTCAATTAAGTCTTAGTTTTATAGATAAAGATAAAAAATTATTAGCTTCAATTGAAGATGCTACTCTTTATTATTATTCATTAAAGAAATGTTACCTTCATATAGGCAATATTTCTTTTGCAAATACAACAAACATTGAAAACAAAAAAAGAATAGAAAACGCTGTTAAATCAATTAATAAATTAGGAAAAATTAATCAATTAAGTAGTCTTTATCGCAATGGTATTTCTAATTTAATTCTAAATATGCTTTTTCCATTTAATGATTTTTTGATTTTAAAATATTTAAAATTTGCTAAAGATAATCTTTTGATATTAGAAGATAGTATTGCTGCTTTACAGCATTTTGAAATTACTGCTAGCTTAGCAAATATTAGTTTTACTAAAAATAATATTTGTAAACCTCATATTGATTCTAATATTAATTTAACTTTTTGTGATTTAAAGCATCCATTGATAATTGAAGATGATTGTATTAGCAATAGTTTTGAAATAAAAGAAAATATTAATATTATCACTGGTTCTAATATGAGTGGCAAAACATCCTTTTTAAGAACACTTGCTATAAATATTGTTTTAATGAAAGCAGGAACATTTGTGCTTGCTTCTGCCTTTAATTCTTCTAATTTTAAAATATTTACTTCAATGAGAGTTAAAGATGATATTCAAAATGGCATTTCGACATTTTATGCTGAACTATTAAGGATTAAAGAGGCAATTGATTATAGTGCAAAAAAAGAACCGATTATTTTGTTAGTAGATGAAATTTTTAAAGGAACAAATATGAATGATAGATTAATCGGAGCAAAGTCTGTAATGAAGAAACTGAATTTAAATCATGTTATTTTGTTTATTACTACTCATGATTTTGAATTATGTGATTTTAATGAGGTTAAACTAAATAATTATCATTTTACTGAATATTATATTGATAATAAAATTAAATTTGATTATTTAATAAAAAATGGAAAATGTCAAACGACAAACGCAATATATTTAATGAAAAATACAGGTATTATGGATTAAAAATATGGTTAAAAAATAATTTGCTTTTTAAAAAAAATAGTGTAAAATATTAAGTACAATAAAATATATACTCTATTGAGGGAGTAGTTTGCGTTATTTACGTTGATAAAGTCAACAACACTGTTTCTTAAATGAATCTGGCTTATCTTTAAAACAAGACTCATAAATGTGCATGTACACAGGGAGTCTTGTTTTTTTGTGCTTATAGAAAAGGGGGATTATTAATGAATAATGCATTTTATGCAAAAGAAAAAGAAACTGTGATAAAAGAATTGAATTCTTCGATGGAAGGTTTAAGTAGCAGTGAAGCAAAAGAAAGGCTTAAGAACTATGGTGAAAACAAATTAATAGAAAAAAAGAAAGATTCAATCTATATTAAGTTTTTTAAACAATTTAGTGATGTGATGGTTATTATTTTGCTGTGTGCCGCTTTGATTACGAGCATTATAGCACTTTATGAAAATGATTATAGTGAATTTATTGATGTTGGAATTATTTTGGCTATAGTTATTATTAATGCGATTATTGGTGTGGTTCAAGAACAAAAAGCAGAAAATGCTCTTGAGGCATTGAAAAAAATGAATAAAACTTATGTTAAGGTTAAAAGAGATAAAGAAATTTCGTTAATTGAATCACAAGAAATAGTTGTAGGTGATATAGTTTTATTAGAAGCTGGTGATGTGGCACCTGCCGATATTCGCTTGCTTAAAACACATTCATTGAAAGTTGAAGAATCTTCACTAACTGGAGAATCTGTTGCTGTTGAAAAGAATAGCGAAGTACTTATAACAAAAGATGTTTCACTTGGTGATTGTAATAATATGGTGTTTTCTACTGGTATTGTTACATATGGTAGAGGAGAAGGAATTGTTGTTGCTACGGGAATGAATACAGAAATTGGACATATAGCTTCAATGTTAACTGAGGAAAAGGATTCAAAAACTCCAATTCAAAAAAAGTTAGATAAGACAGGTAAAATAATTTCTCTTGTTGTTATTGCAATTGCTTTGCTGATATTTATAATTAGAATATTAGCTTCGTTTGAACTAGGAATAACCTTAGATACAATTATTGACTCATTTATGACTTCTGTAGCTATTGCAGTAGCGGCAATACCGGAGGGACTAACTGCAGTAATTACAATAATTATGGCTATAGGTATGCAAAAAATGAGTAAACATCATGCAATTATTAAACGGATTCCTGCTGTTGAAACATTAGGTAGTACCCAAATTATTTGTAGTGATAAAACAGGTACTTTAACTTTAAATAAAATGACGGTTAAAGAGGTATATTCTAATGGTGAATATGGTAAGGAAAAATTATTTCAATGTATGTTATTATGCAATGATTCAAAGATTAAGCATGAAGAAGTTAAATTAAAATTTATTGGTGACCCAACAGAAACAGCTTTATTTGATTATATTTATAATCAAAATGATGTTTTACTACAACAAATTATTTCTGAATGTCCTCGTATTGATGAAATACCTTTTGATAGCGAACGGAAATTGATGACTACAGTAAATAAAGTAAAAGGTAAAGAGATAGTGTTTACTAAAGGTGCAATTGATCAATTGCTTGATTGTTGTGAATATTTATTAATAAATAATGAAATAAAAGAAATTAATAAAGAATATCGAAAAGAAATTTTGAATGTTAATGCTGCATATGCAAAAAAAGCGATGAGAGTATTGGCGTATGCATATAAAGAATATGATAATGAAAACTTAGAACAGAACTTGATATTTGTTGGATTAACGGGAATGATTGATCCTCCACGTATTGAAGTTAAAGAAGCAGTGGCAACTTGTCATAAAGCGGGGATTACTCCAATCATGATTACTGGAGATCATAAAGATACAGCTTTTGCTATTGCTAAAGAATTGGATATAGTCAAAGATGAATCGCAAGTTATTACAGGAAAAGAATTAAATAAAATGAGTGATCATGATTTAGAAATGAATGTTGATAAATATAAAGTATACGCTAGAGTAAGTCCGGAACATAAGGTTCGCATTGTTAAAGCTTGGAAAAATAATGGGAAAATAGTGGCGATGACTGGAGATGGAGTTAATGATGCACCATCGCTAAAAACTGCTGATATTGGAATTGGTATGGGAATTACAGGTACTGATGTTACTAAAAATGCTGCTGATATGATATTAGAGGATGATAATTTCTCTACAATTGTGGTTGCTGTTAGCGAAGGAAGAAAAATATTTGATAATATTCAAAAAACTATTCAGTTTTTACTTTCTGCCAACATTACAGAAGTATTGTCATTGTTAATTGTAACAATAGTTTTCTCTTTTTCTAAAGATACTCATGCTTTTTTACTTCCAATTCAAATATTGTGGGTTAATCTAGTTACCGATAGTTTTCCGGCATTGGCACTTGGTATGGAAGAGGGAAATGATGATATTATGAATAATTCACCTAGAAAAAATCAGTCGCATTTATTTGCAGGACATTTGGGAATTAATATAATTTATCAAGGACTATTACAAACAATAATTGTATTATCGATTTTCTTTTTTGCTTTATCTAATTATGGACATGAAGTGGCAAGTACAATGGCATTTATAACATTATGTTTAATTCAATTGTTTCACTGTTATAATAATAAAAGTCTAAATAATTCTATTTTTAATAAAAATCTATTCAAAAATAAGCTAATGAACTTATCATTTATTATTGGTTTAGTTTTAACTATTTCGGTTGAAATTGTTCCAGGGCTAAGTAAAATATTTAGTTTAAGTTCGTTGAATTTAATACAATGGATAATTGTGCTTGGTGCATCAATGCTAATTATTCCTTGTGTAGAATTAATTAAGTGTATAATTTTAAAAATAAAAAAAGTTAAAAAAATTGAATTATAAAAATGATCTTTTTAAATTTTAGGCTATTTATAAATCAATAAGCGAAAAACAAATCCAAATTAATGATAAAATACATTTGATTTGCTATAAAAAGTCTTGATAAAAAATGTAAAAAGTGGTAAAATAACTAAGCTTGCTATGGAGTGAGTAAATACACACATTACTTATACTTCGAGTGTGCCTTTAGAAACTACATAAAGGTTAAGAAGAATTAGAGTAATGGAGGACATTAACACAGGAGGAAAATGAAAATGAATGAAGAAGTAGTTATGTCAGAAGTAATTGCAGATGAAAAAGCACCTGTAATTACAATGAGAAAGTTGTTAGAAACAGGAGTTCACTTTGGACATCAAACAAGACGTTGGAATCCAAAAATGAAACCATATGTTTATACAGCTAGAAATGGAATCTACATTATTGATTTAAACAAAACTGTAGAGGCTATCCAAAATGCATATGATGCATTAAAGAAAATTGTAGATGATGGTGGTAAAGTATTATTTGTAGGTACAAAGAAACAATGCCAAGAAATCGTTAAGGAAGAAGCATTAAGATCAGGCTCTTTCTATGCAACTAATCGTTGGCTAGGTGGAACTTTAACAAACTTTAGAACAATTCAAAAGAGAATTAAAAGATTAAAAGATATCGAAGCAATGCAAGAAGATGGAACATTTGATGCTCTACCTAAGAAAGAAGTTGCTTTAATTAAGAAAGAAGCAGAAAAATTAGAAAAATCATTAGGTGGAATTAAAGAAATGAGAAAAGTTCCTAATGCATTATTTGTTATTGACCCTCGTGTTGAACATAATGCAGTAGCTGAAGCTCGTCGTTTAAATATTCCGGTATTTGCTATTGTTGATACAAATAGTGATCCTGATTTAGCTGATTATGTAATCCCTGCTAATGATGATGCTACAAGAGCTGTTAAGTTAATTGTAACTGTTATGGCAGATGCTGTTGTAGAATCAAAAGGCGGAGAAACAGTAATTGCCTATACTAAGGATGAAGTAACTACAGAAGTTTCAATGGATGATGCTATTAAAAATGCTGATCAAAGAGCAGAAGAACAAAGAGCAAATGCTCGTGCTGCTTATCAAGCAAGATTAACTCAAAGAAATCCTAGAGGCCGTAAGTTTGATAATAAAAAAGAAGAAGCTGCTCCAAAAGCAGATGCTCCTGTAGTAGAAGAAACTGCAACAGAAGTTACTTCAACTACAGATGCTGAATAATATTTAGGAGGATAAGAAAATGGCTGTTACAACTGAATTAATTAAAATAGTACGTGAACGCAGTGGTGCTGGAATGTTAGATTGCAAAAAGGCATTAGAAGCTTGTGATTGTGATGTAGATAAAGCTTGTGATTGGCTAAGAGAAAAAGGAATTGCGAAAGCAGCTAAGAAGGCTAGCCGTATTGCTGCTGAAGGTATTTGTTCAATTAAAGTTGCTGGAAATAAAGCTGTTATCTTAGAAGTTAATACTGAAACTGACTTTGCTGCAAAAAGTGATGTATTTAAGGCTTTGGTGGCAGAAATTACAGATAACTTATTAGCAGGAGCACCTGCAAATTTAGAAGCTGCTTTAGCATTAGAAGTTAATGGAACTACAATTGATGAAACATTGAAAGCAGCTACAGGACAAATTGGTGAAAAATTAAGTCTTCGTCGTGTAGATGTATTACATAAGACAGATGCACAATCATTTGGCTCTTATATTCATATGGGCGGAAGCATTGGTACAGTTGTTGTTGTTGATGGCGCTGATAAAGAAGCAGTTGCAAAAGATATTGCTATGCACGCTGCAGCAAGTAATCCATCTTACATTTCACGTAATGATGTTCCTGCATCTTATATTGAAAATGAAACACACATTCAAATGGAAGCTGCAAAAGTTGATCCTAAATTAGTTGGAAAACCTGAAAATGTCTTAAAAGGTATTGTTGCAGGAAAAGTAAATAAATCATTAAGTGAGATTTGTTTATTAGATCAACCATTTGTTAAGGATCCAAGTGTTAGCGTTGCTCAATATGCAAAAAATAATGGAACTTCAGTTGTTACTGCTGTTCGTTATGGTGTTGGAGAAGGTATCGAAAAACGCCAAGAAAATTTTGCTGATGAAGTAATGAAACAAATTAATGGTTAATTAAAATGCACTCTTTTTAGAGTGCATTTTTACAAAGAAAATGGGGGCTAATTATGAAAAAATATCGTCGAGTTCTTTTGAAAATTAGTGGAGAATCGTTAGCTGGTAAAAAAGAAGATGGAATTCTAAGTGTCGAGATGCTAAATAATTATGCTGATGTAATTTCAAAAGTAGTAAAATTAGATGTTGAAATAGGAGTTGTAATCGGTGCTGGCAATATTTATCGTGGGAAAATAGGCGAACAAATCGGCATCGAAAGAACAACAGGAGATTATATGGGAATGATTGCAACTGTAATTAATTCTTTAGCGTTACAAAATGTTTTAGAAGCAAGAGGGATTGATACACGTGTAATATCTGCAATACCAATGGATGCTGTTGCGGAACCATATATAAGAAGAAGAGCTATCAGACACTTGGAAAAGAAAAGAGTTGTTATTTTTGGCGGTGGAACTGGAAATCCTTTCTTTTCTACAGATACTGCAGCAGCTTTAAGAGCCAATGAAATTGAGGCGGAAGTAATTTTAATGGCAAAAAATGGTGTTGATGGTGTTTATTCAGCAGATCCAAGAAAAGATAAAGATGCTATTTTATATAAACATATTAGCTATGAAGATGTTCTTCATCAACATTTACAAGTAATGGATACAACAGCTGTATCTTTATGTATGGATAACAATATTGAAATTAAAGTGTTTAATATGACAAATACTGATAATTTAATAAAAGTTGTTGCAGGTGAAGAAATTGGAACAACAATTAGTAATAGAAAAGGAGAATAATTATTATGGATATGAATTTATTAAGAGATAAAATGAGTAGAGTTCTTGATAATTTATCAAAAGAGTTTGCTACAATTAGAACTGGAAGAGCTAATGCAAGTGTTTTAGATCGTATTAGTGTAGAATATTATGGATTTATGACACCATTAAAAGAAATATCTCAAATTACTACTCCTGAAGCTCGTGTCATTATGATTAAACCATATGAACAAGAAGCTTTAAAAATGATTGAAAAAGCGATTAGAGATTCAAATATTGGTTTAAATCCTAATAATGATGGAACGGTTATTCGTTTAAATATTCCTGCTTTAACCGAAGAAAGACGTAAAGAGATTGTTAAATCATTAGGAAAAACAACTGAAGAAGCTCGTGTTGCAATTCGTAATGCAAGAAGAGATGCTAATGAAACTTTAAAGAGAGATAAGACTATTCCTGAAGATCAAAGAAAACGTGATGAAAAGGAAGTTCAAAAAATAACTGATGAATTTATCAAGAAAATTGATGATGCTGCAAAAGCAAAAGAAAAAGAAATCATGACTGTTTAGTAATCAAAGGAGGAAAATCTCATGGCTTGGTTTAAAAAGAATGGCGAGGAGTTTCCTCCTTTATTAAATATTCCAAAACATGTTGCAATAATAATGGATGGTAATGGTCGGTGGGCAAAAAAAAGAGGATTGCCTCGCAGTATGGGTCATTCTAAAGGAATCGAAACATTTAAACAAATTTGTGAAGCAGCAGATAATTTTGGAATTAAGGCTTTAACTGTATATGCTTTTTCTACCGAAAACTGGAAGCGTCCTCAAGAAGAAATAAACTATTTGTTTGATGCTGCCTATGATTTTCTTGAAAAATATCAATCCACTTTAATTCAGCGACAAACTAGAATGTTTGTAAGTGGAAAAATTGATGTTCTTCCTGAAAGATTAAAATTAAAAATAGAAGAATTAATCGAAAAAACTAAGCATTTTGATAAGTTATATTTAAATATAGCTTTAAATTATGGCTCATATTTAGAAATAACAAATGCTTGTAAAGAAATTGCT
This sequence comes from uncultured Eubacteriales bacterium, assembly GCA_964646425.1. Classification (GTDB taxonomy): domain Bacteria; phylum Bacillota_I; class Bacilli_A; order RFN20; family JAISJY01; genus CAZYEI01. The sequence goes on from CAZYEI010000009.1 coordinate 19,637, forward strand.
AACAAAGTTGTTAATAAACAACTTACTATAGATGAAATAAGTGATGTAGTGATTTCTAATCATTTATATACTAAAGAATTGCCACCGATTGATTTAATGATTAGAACCGGTGGCGAAAAAAGATTATCTAATTTTATGTTATTTCAACTTGCTTATAGTGAAATAGCATTTGTTAATACTTTATGGCCTGATTTTACTAAAAAAGAATTTTATAATGTTTTACAGGATTTTAATAAGCGTAATCGTCGATATGGAGGATTATAATATGAAAACAAGAACTATTACAGCTGCAATTTTGATTGCAATTTTCTTGCCAGTATGTATTATTGGAGGAGCATTATTTTATGGTGCTACTGCTTTAATTGTAGCAGGGGGCATTTTTGAATTATTCAAAGTTAGAGATGGAAATGAAAATAATCATCAATGGCCTATATATATTAAAATTATTGGTATAATTATGGGGTTATTAATGTTTATGTGGCCTGAACTTATGAATATTAATATTAATGGTTTAAAAGAGTTTATGTCTAGTCCATTTATTTATTTTCCTATTTTGCCATTTAGCATTCTATTTTTATTAATGTTTAGTGGTGTGATTGCAAATGAAAAGATTAATGTAGCTGATGCTTGTTATATAATTGCAATGATTACTTTTTTAGCAATTGCTGGTCAATGTTTTGTTTATGTAAGATCAAGAAATTTAAATACACTTATATTTGTTTTATTGTCATGTGTTATTAATGATACTGGTGCTTATTTTGTTGGCTGTAAATTTGGAAAGCATCATTTGAATGAAAGAATTTCACCTAAGAAATCAATTGAAGGTTCATTTGGTGGATTTGTTCTAGGTTCTATTGTAACAATTGTATCTGGTTTGTGGATTTTACCAATAAACATTGAATGGTATTACGTAGTATTAATTTCATTAATACTTGCAGTTACTGGACCAATTGGAGATTTGATTTTTAGTGCAATTAAACGCCATTATGGTGTGAAAGATTATAGCAATCTATTACCAGGACATGGAGGTATATTAGATAGAGTAGATAGCATTTTAATAAATACATGTGTATTTTCTGTTTTATATCTTGCTATAACGAATGGAAGTATTTTCTTTTAGTTTATAGGTGATTTAAATATGAAAAAGATAGCAATTTTAGGAGTATCTGGTTCTATTGGTAAACAAAGTGTAGATGTTATTCGTCAAAATCCAAATTCATATGTACTTTTAGCCGCTAGTGTAAATACTTCTATCAAATATTTAGAAGAATTAGTTTTAGAATTTAAAACATTAAAATATGTTTGTGTTTGTGATTACAATGCATATTTAGAATTTAAAAATAAATTCCCTAATATTAAGGTTTATTATGGCGAAGAAGGATTAAAAACAATCGCTACATTAACCGAAATAAATTATGTTATTAATGCTGTTGTTGGTTTTAAAGGTTTAATTCCAACATTAGAAGCAATAAAAAATAAAAAAGATATTGGTTTAGCAAATAAAGAAACTTTAGTTGCTGCTGGAGAACTTGTAATCAAAGCAGTACAAGATAATGGAGTAAACCTTTATCCAATTGATAGTGAGCATAGTGCTATTTTTCAATGTTTACATGGAGAAAATAGTGAAAATGTGGATAAAATAATATTGACTGCAAGTGGTGGTGCATTTCGTAATCTTTCAAGAGATGAATTATTAGAGGTTACTCTAACTCAAGCGTTAAAGCATCCAAATTGGAGCATGGGCCCTAAAATTACTATAGATAGTGCCACAATGGTAAATAAAGGATTAGAAGTAATTGAAGCATATTGGTTATTTAATGTTAATTCTAATAAAATTGAAATATTAATACATCCACAAAGTATTATTCATTCAATGGTGCAATTTAAAGATAATGCGATTAAAGCACAACTTGGAACTCCTGATATGCGAATTCCAATTTCATATGCATTATCTTATCCACTTCGTAATAAATTAAATAGTAGTGAATTAGATTTTACTAAGGTAACTAATTTGACATTTAAGAAGCCCGATTTTGAACGATATCCAGCATTAAGATTAGCGTACGAAGCATTAAATAAATTAGGGACTATGCCTGCGGTATTTAATGCTGCAAATGAGGAAGCTGTATCTTTGTTTATGAATGGAAATTTACCATTTTATAAAATTGAAGAATGTATTGAAAAAGCAATGAATAATCATAAAGTAATAGATTCGCCTACATTAGAAGATATTTTAAACGTGGATAGTGAAACTAGAAAATATGTAAATGATTTAGTGATGAAAGGAGTGATGTAATCAATGTTTATAATTGATTTATTAGTATTTATTTTAGGATTGTCAATATTAATTATGGTTCATGAACTTGGTCATTTCCTTTGTGCCAAAGCATTTAATGTATATTGCCATGAATTTTCAATTGGAATGGGTCCTGTTGTAGTAAAAACTCAAAAAGGTGAAACTCAATATAGTATTAGGGCCTTACCAATTGGTGGATTTGTTAGTATGGCTGGAGAAGGCGTGGATGAAGCAACAAGTATTAAAGAAGAAAATTATGTTATTGATACTGAAAAACAAAAATTAGAAAGTAATGAGATTAAAGAAAATGAATTACCTAATATTCCTTATGAAAGAACAATTAATGGTATTTCAGCATGGAAGCGATTTATTGTTATTTCTGCAGGAGTAATTATGAATTTTATTTTTTCATTCATTTTCTTATTTATATATATTTTTTCTACAGGAATGCCTGATGGTGACGTTAGATTAATTGCTGATAAAGATAGTATAGCATATAATGCAGGTATTACAGCTGAAATAAGAGTAAATGGTATTGAAATAATTCATATTATTCCTAATGAAAAAGAAGATGTCTATATTGAAATGAAAGATGCAAATGGTGCTGATTCTTTAAATACTTATTTAACTCAATCTTCAAATGCAATTGTTCAACAAAAAATTGAAGAAACTGAGCAATGTATTGTTTTTAGATATTTAGAAAATGGTGAAAATAAATTAACTAATAGAGTATGTAGGCCCTTTGGAACAGTGAAAAATGAAAATGGTGAAGAAAGTTACACTTCTAAAGCACTATTTGGAATTCAAATTGGTGAGCATTTAAGTAAAGTGGGATTTGGTACTGCATTTGTAGAAGCCGGTAAATTAGAATGGGAATTAGGTACATTGATTTTTAAATCATTAGGTACATTATTTACTGCCGAAGGTTTTTCTCAAGTTTCTGGAGTTGTTGGTATTTTCTCTGTTTCCCAACAATTTGCTAGTATGGGATTTGGTTATTATATGTACTTTTTAGGTTTTATTTCTGTAAATTTAGGGGTTATGAATTTACTTCCTATTCCAGGATTAGATGGTAGTCAATTAGTTGTAATAGCTATAGAAGGAATTACAAGAAAGAAAATTAATAATCGAGTGAAGGCAATTATTAACGGAATAGGATTAATATTTTTACTGTTATTAATGTTTGTTATTATGATTAAAGATATAATTGGTTTATTTTAAAGAAGTTGCTGGTGGCAACTTCTTTTTCTTTTTCATATATTGTTTTGAAGGATCTGAGATTATGGAAAAGGTAAATGTTGCTATAGTTGGTGCAACAGGATTAGTTGGGCAAACATTTTTAAATGTTTTAGAAGAATATGATTTTCCGATAAATAAACTCTTTTTATATGCATCTAAAAAGAGCGAAGGGAAAATAATTGGATATCGGGATCGAAAATATTCTGTAATAGAATTGAATGAGAAAACAATAGTAAATGTGGATATAGCATTTATGAGTGTTGGAGAATCGTTGTCAAAAAAATATGCACCATTGTTTGAAGAAAAAGGTGCAATTGTTATTGATAATTCAAATGCATGGAGAAATAATGAGGATTGTGCTTTAATTGTTCCTGAAATAAATATGGAATCGATAGTTGGCAAAAGAAATATTATAGCTAATCCTAATTGTTCTACGATTCAATGTGTACTACCTTTAAGTGCACTAGCCAAAAAATATGGAATAATAAGTTTAAGATATATAACTTATCAAGCAGTTAGTGGTAGTGGCGTTAAAGGGATAAAAGATTTATATAGAGGAAATAATAATCAAGAAATGAACTTTTATCCTTATGATATAACTAAAACATGTATTCCTCAAATTGGGGACTTTTTAGATAATGGATATACTAAAGAAGAAATGAAAATGGTAAATGAAACACGAAAGATTTTAAATTCTCCTAATTTAAAGATTAGTTCTACTTGTATTAGAGTTCCAATTGAAAGAGGACATGGCGTTGTTGTTTATGCAAAATTAAAACATAAATTTTCTATTAAAGATATTAAAAAAATATTGGCAAATCAAAAGGGAGTCAAAGTAGTTGATGATATCGAAAAAGAAAAGTATCCTGTAACTACATTAGTTAGAGATAAAGATGAAGTAATTGTGGGACGGATTAGAAGAGATTTAATAGACCCAAATTGTTTGATTTTTTATTGTGTTGCTGATAATATTCGTAAGGGAGCAGCAAGTAATGCTGTTCAAATTGCTCAAAATTTAGTGACAAAGAATTATTAAATTCCTTTATTTTTAATAGTTGTTTATATATAATATACTTTGTGCTTGGAGGTGCGATTAATATGTATGAAAAATTAATTAAATCTGTTACTGCTAAAGCCTTAAAAGTAACTGAAAATGATGTTGAAGTAATTGAAAGATTAAAACTTGGAATGAGTAATTTAATCTTTTTAATAAAATGTAAAGATAAAAAATATACTTTTAGGATACCTGGTGAAAATTCTGAAGTATTTGTTGATAGAAATACGGAAAAAAATGGATTATTGCTTATTGATTCATATAATTTATGTGGTAAAACTCTTTATTTTGATGATAATGGGATTAAAATTTCCGAATATATTGAAGGGCGAGTTTTGCATAATAGTTTAAGGGAACAAGATTATAAAAATGTTGCTGATATTCTTCATAATTTACATAATATTGAAATTAAATATGTTAATTCCTATGAACCATTTGAAACTTTAAATTATTATGAATCTTTAAATACAAGTAAAGTAAATAATAAATATCTAAAGATAAAAATGAAACTTTTAGAGTACAAAGACTTTTTAAAAAAACAGCCTAAAGTATTATGTCATAATGATTGTCAACCATCAAATTTTGTGTTTGGTGATGACAAAAAGATGTATTTATTAGACTATGAGTTTATAGGTGCAAATGATCCATTATATGATATAGCTTGTTTTGGAAATGATAATATAGATGATGGAGTAAAGTTGTTAAGTGCATATTTAACTCGTTCCCCATTGCCAGATGAATTAAATAGGTATTATTTATGGAGAACTTTTCAAAATCTTCAATGGTTTCAAGTTGCTATGTATAAACATGAATTAAATATGGATAAATCACTAGCAATGAATTTTGAAGATATTGCCTATATGTTTTTAGCTAAAGCAGAAGTATCAATCAAATGTATAAGTAGATAACAAAAATTATCTACTTTTTTAATAAAAAAGTTGCATATATTATTATGCAACTTATAGAGTAACATATCTAAGTATAAATGATTTAATACTTTTTGTACTTTTAAAATGTTTTTCATTATCAAGCATATTGATTGTATTGATTATTTCGCCATCTTTTATTATTGAAATTGCTGGAGTAGCATGATAGTCGATAATTCCTTTAACTTCTAAATAATTGATTTTATAGATAACGATAGATGTTTCTTCGATAAAAGGATTTAATTTATCATTAAATAATTTACAAGAGCCACAAGTTGGTGAAGATATATAGAGGATAAACGATTTATGCTCAGATATCATTTGATTGTAATCTTCTAAATTAATTTCTTTTGGTGCACTAATACCATTTTGTATTTCTGCAGGAAATTTAGAAACCATTGGTGTACAAGAAGAAATTAAAAGAATAAAAGGTAAAATAAGATACCATATAATATTTTTTTTCATTTGATATTCTCCTATTTTTAAAAGTAAAATAAAAGGCAATTATAAATTGCCTTTTTTATTTAATTAAAGTAATTCTAATACAGCTTTAAATTCAGCAACGCCTGCTTCAAAATTGTTTTTAGCTGTTTCCCAAGCTTTGATTGTTTCATGGAAACGAAGTACTGCATTTGTTTCTCCAGATATGTCACCATATAACATACCCATAACTTCACCTTTTACAACATATAAAATAGTAGGAGTTTCAGCAGAATAAAATTCAATTTCATCTCCAATTGTAGACATTGTATCATATTCAGCATCTTCGAATTCTTCATATGCTGGAATATAATATTTAGTCATTAATTCATCTTCATAGGTATCAACTAATTCTTGTGCAGCATCTTTACCATCATCTTCATATACTGAATTGATATATTCAATGTATTGATTTGAGTAGTAATAATAGATATCATCACGATAAGTTTTACCCTTATCACTATCTGTAAAAACATTTAAAACATTCTTGTTAAAACTTTTGCATAAAGAACAATCAGTTCCACCGAAAATCACAATAAATGTTTCATCTTTGTCAAACATGTTAATTAAATCTTTTGTACCTTCTGCACTTTCACCATTTTTTGATTTTCTTCCACCTAATTCTTCAATGTGTTGAGGCTCTTCAGAATCAGTTGTAAACCAACCTTTTACTGTGTCCCATGCATCAGGCGCAGCAGTCAAACCGAAAATAATTGCAAATATTAAACCAACCATTAATATAGGTTGTATCCAAGCGTTTTGTTTTACATAACGCCAAATTGATTTAAAAAAACCACCAATGGCCTTAAAGACTTTTTTCATATAAAAAATCCTCCTTAAACTAATAGCCTATTAATAATATCAAATTTTTAGTATAATTTCAAGATGAAAAATGAATTAAAAAGCGATATAATAGTAATAAATTAGAGAGCGAGGTAATAAATATGGAAAAAAAGAAATTTTATTCAATTTTTTTTGCATATATTCTAATGATATTATTTTGCTTTTTTTATCTTTATGAGCATATTGTATCTTTGATTGCTGTTCTTAATTATAATGTTGGAGAAAATTTTGTATTTTTATATTATGGATATGAAAATATATTTATTTTTCGTTTAATTCAAAACTTATTGCCTTTAGGCACGAGTGTAGAAATAGAATTTAATACAATACTAAAAGCAATTTATTATATAATTAAGTCTTTTGGTGTAATAGAAATATTATTTTTAATATTTATTGTGTTTTTAGTTTTCTTTAATTATTATGTTCAAGAAAATCAAAAGGACATTGTATATTTATACAATGCCCTAATGACTTTATTTTCAACTTTTTTAATAGCAATAATAATATATATAGTAGTCTTTTTATTGGCTATGATATTTTTGAAAATATTATATGAAACAGCTTTTTTAATTGTTTCGATTGTAATTATTTTAATAATATTAATTCACTTATTTATTTTGATTAAAACAAGTTTAAATTTTTATAAATTTTTAAAATTCAGGTAAATCACTAAGTGACTGATTATTTTTTCCTTTAATAACATTAGCACCTGACCGATTTTTAATTAATTCGGCATTAGATAACTTATTACTTTTAATTGCTTCTACTGCCATTTCATAATCGTAAATTTTTCCGGAACTTGACTTAAATTCAATAAGTCTTCCTTGTGCATCTTTTCTTACTGCTACTACTTTTTCATTTTTCATAAAAAAACTCCTTTCATTAATAGTATTTACTAAAAATGAAAGGATATTCTTAATTATTTATTATCATCATTATCTTTTTTTACAGTTGATTCAACATCAATAACCGAATCATCTTTTATATTATTTTCATCTTGATTATTGCTTTTATGGAAATAGAAGTTTATAAAATCGTATTCTTTATCAGAAGAAGTTAAAGCATTATATATTTGATTTACGGCACTAATTATCAAATATATTCCCAAGATAATTATTTGAATGTTAATTGCAGATTTTGGTAAAATAAAGAAAATAATACTTATAGTTAATGAAATTGCACCTTTTATAAAATGAATGAGATAAGGAAGATGCATCTCTTGTCTTTTAAAAGCAAGCCCAATTGCCGAAAAGCCACTAAATAAACAATATATGGCGATAAATATGCCAATAGCACTTAAAATGAATTCTGCTAATAAAATAACTAATAAACCACATATGCATATAACTATAGCAATATTTATATTGGTTTTATTTTTTAATTTAATGGCAGATAGTAAGTTAAGAAGTCCATATGAAATAATAATTGCACCAATTATTAACATAATATGTTTAGAAACAAAAGCTGGTGCTAATATGAATATTAACCCAAGAAGAAGAAAAATGCCGGCTTTTATATAAGATGTTTTCTTATTTATCATAAAAATCCCTCCTTTGATAATATCATAAATTATTTTATGAAAAAAATAAAGAAAAATTCATTACATAATGATATAATACAATTAGAAATGAGGTAATTTTATGGAAAAACAATTTAATTTTACATCACTTGAATGTAATAAAGAAAAACTTAGTTGTTTATTAGAAGAAAATAAATATACAAACTTAGATTTATATATTAAAGTGGATGGAACAATTTATCATATTATTTTTGAAGAACTTGATGATCGAATTGAAAGTGATTTTAAATATGTCTTAAATGATGAAAGTTTTAAAACATATGAAGATTTCAAACTTAGATTTAATGATATTATCACTAAATCTAAGACAATTGAAATTCTTGAATTAGATGGCGATGATCCTCGTTATCATAAGATATTTTCAAATGATTATTTAAATATTGAAAGAGAAGAAGTTGAAATATCATTTGACTATAACAAAAATATAGTAATGAATAGTGAATTAAAAGCAACTTTTACTAAGCCTTCCCATATTTGGGTTGTTCTTGAAAATCTAATTTATTTGGTAGTTATAGTATTTTCTGGTGTTTATGGTTGTATTTCACTTTTAAATTATGGAATTGATATTTTTAATTTAGGGCTTTTAATTTTAACTTTATTTTTAATTTATTTTTGTTTCAAAGATTATCTAAAATATAAAGTTGAAATATATAATGACAAAATTATTTTTCCGATTATTAAAACAAAAGATTTTACAGTGACATATAAGAAATTAGGGGAAATAAAGTATAATGAAATAAAAAAAGTAATTTATGTAAATAAACCAAAAACGGGAAAAGTTGGTAGGGAAATTGTTATTATTTGTAATGATGGCTCACAAAGAATTATTTCGTTAAATGCAATGAATAAAAATCAATATATTGATGTTGCAACTTCTCTTGTGGAAAATATTGATAAATATTTTAAAGATAATGAGAAAAAAGTAGGAGAATAAGAGTGAAGTTTATAGATTTTGCATATAGACCAATAGACATTAAAAAAATTGAGTTAGAGTATAATGAACTTATAAATTGTTTTATTAATGCAAAATCAGTTAATATACAAATAAAGATATTTGTGAAGTACCAAAAACTTTATTCTAAGATTACTTCTTATATAAATTTAGCTAATATTAGATTTACTATTAATACATATGATGATTATTATGCATATGAAGTAGAAAGAATAGATGAAATGTTGCCGATTATTAATTCACTTAATAATCGGTTTTATAATGCAATTTTATCTTCGCCATATCGAAAAAATTAGAAAAGAAATTTGGTGATTTTTATTTTCAAAAAATTGCTAAAAAAGTTAAAATTTATGATGATTCAATTTATGAGTATTTAAAAAAAGAGAAGGAATTGGAAAATGAGTATAAAAAATTAATAGTTTCTGCTAAATTGCGATTTAGAGGGAGAATGTATACTTTGTTGCAAGTAGCTAAAATAATGAATAGTCAAAATAGAATAACAAGAAGTGCAGCTTCAAAAGCGTATTATTCTTGGTTTAAATCTCACGAAATAATAATTAGCAATATTCTTGAGCAATTAATTTGTGTTCGGGATAAGATGGCTAAAAAATTGGGCTATCAAAATTATATTGAAATGGAAGATGATAGATTAGAAAGGTTTGATTATACTTCAAAAGATATAAAAAATTATCGAGATGAAATATATCATTATGTAGTACCGTTTTCTAGAAAACTTTTTAAACTTCAAGCTAAAAGAATTAATGTTCGTAATATAAAGTATTTTGATTATAATATTTATTTTGCTACAGGTAATCCTTGTCCTATTGGGAATGCTAATGGCATTTTAGATAGGGCAAAAGAAATTTATAGTAAATTATCTGATGAAACAAAAATTCTTATAGAATATTTAATAGAAAATGAATTGATTGATTTACCGATTAGAGATTGTAAAGCAAATGGGGAATATTGTGAATATTTATCTTTTTTTAACTCACCATTTGTTTTTTTGAATTTTAATAGTTCTTATAATGATGTAACTATTTTAAATCATGAAATAGGCCATGCTCTAATGGCATTTTCCTGTAAAGACTTTACAATATATGATAATATTTTTTCTTCGATAGTTTCTTATGAAATACCAGCACTAGCTATGGAATTTTTTGTATACCCTTGGTTAGAGAATTTTTTTGGAAGTCAAACAGAAAAATATAAGTTTTTACATTTGAGTAAAATTATTACTTTTTTACCATATTGTGCTGCAATAGATGAATTTCGTGAATTCATTTATCAAAATATTAAAGTTACTCCAGCAGATAGAAAAACAAAATGGCGAGAAATTGAAAGAAAATATTTGCCACATTTGAAATACGGTAATAATGATTTTTTAGAAAGTGGAGGTGGTTTTATGAAAGAAATATATATATTCGTTAATTCTTTTAGTTATATTGATTATGCATTAGCACAGATGTGTGCTTTTCAATTTTTTAATAAGATAAATATAAATTATCAAAATGCATGGGAATGTTATATTGATTTATGCAAACTCGGAGGAAGCAAATCGTTTCTTTCATTATTAAATAATGTCAAACTAGATAATCCTTTATCTAAAGGTATTGTTAAAAAAACACTTAAACCGATAAAAGATTATTTATTGAATAAAGATGATATTAATATGTGATAATTTGGAATAAAAATGGTATTTCACTTCAAAGTGAAATACCATTTTTCTATAGAGTATCAATTGTTTGTTGTAATCTTTTTATAACTTTTTCTTTACCTAATATTTTTAATACATAATAAAGATTAGGACTTTGTTTTGAAGTTGAAACAGCAATTCTTATCATTTCACTAATATCTCCGACATGTCCCTTATATGCTTCTTTATTCTTCTTGTAGTCCTTAACATTTGCGGCATAGCCTAAAGATGAGGCTAATTCTTTGATTGTATTGAACCAATCTTCTTGCTCTAGGTCTAAATTAATAGTTTTTCTATATGTATCTAAAACTAGCTTAATATCTTCTTTACTAAAATTTTCATTCCAAGGTAATTCTTTTTCAGCTAAATATTTGTTATAAAAGTTATCGTAAAAGAAAGTAATAGCAGGAAATATATCACTGTATTTTGCATAGTCTTTACGTGGCTTTTCTTGGTCTCTTTCTATGCTTAAAATTTGAGCATACATTTGTGGATTTGCTTCGATTAAATTTAATAATTCGGGACTATATTCTTTAGCCCATTTAGTAGAAGCAGTAACAATTTCTGGAGTTTTCATTTTGCTTATTAATTCTTTACATATGAATTTAACTTTGTCCAAATCGAATAATGCCCCATCTAATGACATTTTATTGAATGATAACATAAAATCATCGTTTGAAGCATTTTGATTTTCTTTTCGCCATTCTTCATAATTTGAATTGGCGATAGTTAATAAATATTCGATAAATCCTTCTGTAGGATATCCTTCTTGTAAAAAGAAGGAGACAGCAGCTTCGTTATCTTTACGCTTAGATAGTTTACGGCGATTACCGTTATCTAATTTCATGATTACTGGTAAATGAGCATATTTTGGCGCTTCCCAGCCCATTGTTTTAAATAATTCAATATGGATTGGAACGCTTGATAACCATTCTTCTCCACGAGTAATATGAGTAGAGTGCATAAAATGATCATCTACTAAGTGAGCAAAATGATATGTAGGTAGACCGTCACTTTTTAAAATAACAATATCTTGATCGTTTTGCGCTAATTCTAATTCTCCTCTTATTAAATCAGAAAAGTGTTCTTTGTTATTGTGGTTTCCGTGTGATTTGAAACGAATAATATATGGTTCACCATTTTTGATTTTCTGAATTGCTTCATCACTGCTTAGATAACGACAAGAAGCATAATCACCATAATAACCAGGAATTATTTTATTTTTCTCTTGTTTTTCTCGAAGACTTGCTAAATCATCGGCACTACAAAAGCAAGGGTATGCATAATCTTTTTCAATCATTTCTTTAATTACGATACGATATATGTTTTCTCGATCGCTTTGCTTATAAGGACCATACATGCCTTTTTCATAATCACCATAATAACCTTCATCATTTATAATATTAAATTTTTTTAATTCTTGTAATAATGATTCTCCAGATCCTTGGATTTCTCTTTTTGTATCAGTATCTTCAAGTCTAATATAAAATACTCCATTTGATTGTTTGGCAAGTTTCCATGCAATTAATGAAGTGAAAAGAGAACCTGTGTGTAAAAAACCAGTAGGTGATGGAGCAAATCGAGTTACCATTGCCCCTTCTGGTAAATTTCTTTTTGGATATTTTTTTTCTAAATCAGCGATTGTTAAATTAACATCAGGAAAAATCAAATTAGCAAGTTCTATTTTTTTATTCATATATATACCTCACTTTTAAATACTTTATAATCTTATAGATTTTAATCTATATTGTCAAGGAAATAAATGGAAACAGCCTGATTATGTTTGATATTAAAATGCTAATATACTTTTGTTAAATAATAAATAGTTATTTATTATTGAATATTTTGGACGAGTATGATATGATTAACGCAAGAAACCGTTTTCTTATATAAAGGGGGAATAATATGAAAAAAGATGATATTTTAGAAAAATACCATGCAAAAGTTTTTAAAGAATCAGTTATTAAATCTTTGCTTTATGGTTTGATTGCTGGGTGCATAGTAGTTGGAGTTGTATCATTTATTCTTTTTGCTTTTGGCACTAAAAATTTATTAATAACTCTTTTGCTTGGTTTTATTATAATGTTAGGTGTAACAATATATGTTTATAAAACAAAGTTTAGGCCTACAGTTAATGCTGTTGCAAAAAGAATTGATGAACTTGGGTTACATGAAAGAGTTATAACTATGGTTGACTACGCTGATAATGAAAGTCTTATATGTGTTAAACAAAGAGAAGATACTCAAGAAAAATTAGCAAATGTTGGCACAAAAGAAATAAAGTTTAAATTTTCTAAATTGTCGTTAGTTTTGCTCGCTTTCGTTTTAATTCTTGCTGGTTCATCACTATTGTTACCTAATCGTCGTAGTGGTATAGGTGCTAACTCAAATAATAGTACTTCTTCTAGCGGAAGTTTTAACAATTCTACTAATAGTTCTAACAGTTCGATAAATGTTGATGATGAAATCGATAAAATTATTCAAGAAATGATAGAAGAATTAAGAAGAATTATTGATAATGCTGATATTTCTGATATATCAAAAAATAAACTTCATACAATGGTAGATGAAATGGTAGTCGAACTTGAAGATGCTGAAACCGTTGGAGATAAAATTCAAATAATTCAAAATACCAAACAAGAAATATATAATCAAATTGAATTAATGAAGTCTGTTGCTAAATCATTACAAGAAAATGAATCAACTAAAAAATTGGGAGAAGCAATCGCTTCTGCTGAAGGATTAAAAGATGAAGAAGCAATCGCTTCATTAATTAATTCAAGTATAAGTAATCTTATTGAGGAATTAGAAAATAGTGGAAATCCTGAACAATTTATTCTTGATTTAACTGAAGGGTTAGAAAATGCTATTTCATTAGCGACAGAAGAAGAAAATGAAGAATTACTAATTGCGCTTGAAAATTTATGCAATCAGTTAAAAAATAATAGCATAGAAAAAAATCAACAAAAACATTATCGAGAAAATATTGCTTTACTTGCAGAAAGTGAATATGGTTCAGTTTTAGATGCTGCTCGTCAAGAAATTATTGATGCTTTATTACCTAAACCTGAAGACCCAGACGATAAAGATAAAAATGATGATTCACAAAATAATTCGAGCAATCAAAATAATTCTAGTAGTCAAACAAATTCAAGTAATCAAGAACAATCAAGCAATCAAAATAGTTCAAATGGTCAAAGCAATTCAAGTAGCCAAAATCAATCTTCCGGAGATCAAAATGATCAATCTCAAGATGTTGATCAAACTCAAAAAGAAATTGATGATGCTATGCAAGATACTTTGGATAAAATTGAACAAATGAATCCTGATAATGATAATCAAAATCCTGGAACTGATCCTGGCGATGATGATAATCAAAATTCTACTGATCCTGATGACCCCAATAACCAACCTATCTTTGGAAGTTCGGATGATCCATATGAAAGTGAAACAGTAATTGATGGACAAACTCCATATTTAGATGTTTATGAAGAATATTATAATGAAATAATGGATTACTTGTCTGGCAATGAAGTGCCAGATGATTTAAGAGAAATAATTGAAAAATACTTAGAAATGATTAAAGGTTAATTTAGAAAGGAATTTAATAATATTATGGTTACAGAACAAAATTTAAAAAACTTTAGTGAAAAATGTGCTAATATCTTTAAACAAATAGAAAAAGATATGATTGGACAAAAAGAAGTTGTTTATGGTGCAGTTATTGCGATGATTGCAGGAGGTAATGTGTTACTAGAAGGTGTGCCTGGAGTAGGAAAGACTCGTTTAGTAAGATCGTTAGGCCGAGTATTTGATTTACCTTTTTCAAGAATTCAATTTACGCCTGATTTAATGCCAGCCGATGTTACTGGTACAAATATTATTGTTAAAGATGAAAAAGGAAATTCAAAATTCCAATTCCAACCAGGACCGGTATTCAGCAATATAATTTTAGCAGATGAAATTAACCGTGCTACTCCTAAAACTCAAAGTGCATTGTTGGAAGCGATGCAAGAACATACAGTGACAGTTATGGGCGTTTCAAGAAAATTAGAAGAGCCTTTCTTTGTTCTTGCAACTCAAAACCCAATTGAACAAGATGGTACTTATCCATTACCGGAAGCTCAAATGGACCGTTTTATGTTTAAATTAATTGTAACTTATCCTAATATGGAAGAATTAAGAAAAATTGTTACAATGACTCAAGCAACAATGGCAGAAACAGCAGATGCAGCATGTAATGCTAAGGAATTATTGGAAATGAGAGAAGTTGCAAAGGAAATTCCTGTTGCAAATGAAGTTATGGATTATGCAATGAAATTAGTTATTGCTACTCAACCTGAAAGTGAATGTCCAGCTAAAGTTTCTAAAAAATATTTACGCTATGGTGCTTCACCTCGTGCTGCTCAAGCGTTAATTACAGCTGCAAAAGTTCGTGCATTAATGAATGGTAGATATAATGTTTCATATGAAGACTTGAATGTACTAGCTTGTCCTGTATTACGACATCGTATAAAACCTAACTTTGAAGCGATAACTGAGCATGTAACTACTGATGATATTATTAATGGAATTATCAAAGAATTAAATAATAAAGCAGGATCTATAAACAATATAAATGATGAAAATAAATTAAATGAACATGATATGACTTCTACAATTGAAAACAAAAATGATGAGAGTGCCCCAAAGGAAGAAAAGCCTGCTAAAAAAGAAAAAAAAGGAATCTTTGGACGCTAATTTAATTTATGAAACACAGAGTAATTAGTGATAAATTCATAGAGCAATTAGATTCACTTGTATTGAATATGAAAGCTCCTATGAAGGGCTATTTTGGAGGTGTTCATCGTACTAATTCATATGGAAGCACTGTTGAATTTGCAGACTTTAGAGAATATGTTTTAGGAGATGACATTAGGAGAATTGACTGGAATTTGTATAGCCGTTTTGAAAAACATTTTATTAAATTGTTTGTTGATGAAAGACAAATGCATATTCAAATTTTTGTTGATTGTTCTTCTTCAATGGGATTTGAATCATCAAAAAAATCGGACACAGCATTAAAAATTGCTGCAGCTTTGGGATATATTTCAATTCATAACATGGATAAATTATCGTTTAAACTAATGCATGGTGACAAGGCTGATGATGAAAACGGTGTGATTAATGGTAAAGATGCTTATTATCGTTCCCTTGATGTTCTTGAAAATAGTAAATTTATAGGAGAAGTAGATATTGAAAAAGCTATAAAAGGATGTTTGAATCCAGGATATAATGATGGTTTAACAATAATCATTTCGGATTTTTTAACAGATAGCAATTGGAAGGCTGCAATTGATTTCTTATTATATCGTCATCGTGAAGTAATGTTGGTTCAAGTACTATCTCCAGAAGAAGTAGCTCCTAGTTATAATGGAAGAATGGTTCTTTTAGATTCTGAAGCAGTTGATAAAACTGATGAAAAGAATTTAAAGTTAAGAATATCACGAAGTGAATTTGAAGCATATAAAGAAGCTTTAAGTGATTATTTAAAAGAAGTGAAAGATTTTTGTGCATCAAGAGGTGTAAGCTATATGCTGGCTAACACAGAAAAAGATGTTGAAAAACTTTTATTAGAAAGATTATTTGAAATGGGGGTAATTAAATAATGGACTTACTTACTCCTTTAGGATTACTAGGGCTTATTGGTATTCCTATTTTGATAGTTATTTATATTATTAAGCCAAAATATCATGAAAAGAAAATTTCAAGTACTTTTATTTGGAAATTAAGTTTAAAATATCGTAAAAGAAAAATACCATTACAATGGTTGCAAAGATCATTATTATTCTTTATTCAAATATTGATTATAGGATTGACTGCACTTATGCTTGCAAGACCATTAATGCAAGTATCAGCAAAAGATGGTGAAAAAGTTGTAATTTTAGATGTTTCTGCAAGTATGACCTCAACTACAAATGGTGTTTCTCGTTTAGATAGGGCATTAGATGAATTAGTTAAGCTAGCTGATAGTGCTAACAATGAAAATAAATTAACAATTATCTTAGCAGATTCAACGCCCGAATATTTAACAAGAAGAGAAACTTCCTCTAGTTATATAAAATTTTTATTATCTACAGTTAATCCAACATATGAGGAATGTGATTTTGATGCTGCATTAAAATTAGCTAATACTGTTATTGATGAAAATCCAGCATCCGAAATTTTTTACTATACTGATTGCTATTATGAAAAAACTGGTTATGTGAAAGTAGTTAATTTTGCAAATGAAGAATGGAATGTTGGCATTTTAGATTTTACTCCTAAATTTGAAAATGGATATTATAATTTCATCGCTAAAGTAGGAAATTATGGAAAAGCAACTACTTTAAAATTAATCCTTGAATTAGATGATGCTACTGTCATAAATGAAAAGATTGTAAAATTTGCAAAAGATGAAGTAAAGGAAGTTGTTTGGGATTCATTAAATGTTTTAACATATAAAAATGCAAAGTTATCAATAAAATCTTTAGATACTACTGGAAAATACGTTGAACTAAATGATGCTTTAGCAATTGATAATGACTATTATGTTCAAAATTTAGATGAAACAAAATTTAATGTTCAACTTGTGGGACAAGGAAATACATTTATGGGTTCGTCATTACGTGCACTAGGAAATGTTAATTTAACTACTCCTACAACAATTGGCGAAATTAAATTAACAAATCAAGATTTGTATATTTTTGATGGATATCTTCCAAATACATTACCAGAAGATGGTACTATTTGGATTATTAATCCACTTACAAAAATTCCTGGCTTAGATTTGCAAATAAACGGTTCTGTAACTGGTGATTTTAGATTTGAATCCACTAGCAATAATAGTGAAGCAAATAATGTTATTATGAATCATGTTACACCATCTTTAATTGAAGTAACTAAGTACACTCAACTAGCAAATTATCAAAGTTTTGATGTTTTAATGAATTGTAATGGTGATCCTGTTTTACTTTCTGGTAAATATGGAAATGCTAAAGTCGTGATTCTTGCGATTGATTTACATTATTCTAATTTACCTATATCTTTAAATATGGCTATTTTAATTAATAACATGTTTGATTATTGTGTTCATTCGACATTGGAAAAAAGTGTTTATTCTGTTGGAGATGAAGTCACTTTATATGCTAAACCTACAACTACTCAATTAAGAGTAAATAATAAATTAGAAATGGCAGCAGCAGATTATAATGATAGAGTTAATTTTATTGTTAAAGAACCTGGGTTATATAATGTTGAACAAACAATTGATAAAGAAACAATTAAGGATAAATTTTTTGTAAGAGTATCAGAAAATGAAAGTAATTATAATTATACAAGAGATATCTTAGCGGTAGATCAATATGTAAATGTTGAAACGGGAGTTGTCGGAAAACCTGGTGGAAATTCATTCGATTTAGAAGAAGCAACAAAATATTTCGCAGGTATTTTACTTGTATTAATTATTATAGAATGGGGGTTACAATATCGTGAACAGTATTAATTTACAATTTGATAACCCGTGGATAATGTTAGCATTAATTCCTGCTATTATGTTAGCTTTATGGCCTTATTTAAAAATAAAAAAACATCGTAGAAGAACTAGAAATAGAGTTGTTTCAATGGTTTTACATATTGTTATATTATTTTTGATTACTTCTGTTTTTGCTAATTTTAAAGTAAGAGTAGAGGATGTACTTTCAAAAAAAGATACAATTATTTTAATTGATGTTTCTGATAGTAGTATAAATTCAAAAGAAAAGATTGATAAATATGTAGAAACAATTTTAGAAGATTATGATAATCCTAATAAAATAGGTATTGTAACATTTGGCAATGATGCTAATTATGTAGCTAAATTAAGCACTGATGCTGTTAGCGTTTATGGTACATATAAGAATTATGAGGTGGAAAATAAACGAGATGCTACAAATATTGCAGATGCCTTGCTGTATTCACAATCTATATTAGGAAAAAATGGTGGAAGAATTATTGTTTTGACTGATGGCTTGGAAACTGATGGTGATGCAATTATTACCGCAAGCAAGTTGGCTGCTGATGATGTTCAAATAGATGCTGTATTTTTTGGTAATGAGCCACTTGAAAAAGAAATTCAAATTACTAATTTAGAAGTTGAAGAACCAGTCTCACTTGATGTTGAAACAAATATTAATGTTTATTTACAAAGTGTCTCAACAGGTATTGCAACACTTAATTTATATGATAATGATGAATTAATTGGAACACAAGAATTGTTTGTTCATGCTAATGAAACTATTGTTACATTTAAACATCAATTTATTGAAGAAGGAGATCATGTGTTGTATGTTACTCTAACTCCAAGTGATGGAGATGATACATATGAACAAAATAATAAATATTACACTCTTGTGAATATTTCATTGGATACAAAGATATTAATAGTAGATGGAACAGGCTATGAATCTGAAAACATGTATAATCTTTTAAATAAAGAATATGATGTTACAACTGTTCGTGCTGCCCAAGTTAGTAACGAACTTCAAGTATTGAAACAATATAATGAAATTATTTTAATGAATGTATCTACTGAAACCTTGCCATATAATTTTGATTCAGTATTAGAACAATATATTTCTTTAGGTGGTAATGTATTTACTACCGGTGGAGAAAATACATATTATTATGGTAAAATGGCTGATACAAAATTTGATGATTTTTTGCCAATCAGTGTTATTAAAGAAAATGAAAGTCCAATAGCAGTTATGATTATAGTTGACGTTTCAAGTAGTATGAAAGGACAATTAAATGGAAGCTATTCTTCAAGAATGGAAATTGCTAAACAGTCTGCAATTCAAAGTGTTATGGCTCTTAGAGACTGTGATTATGTAGGAGTTATTGCTTTTGATGATTCAGCTGAATTAGTTGTTCCTATCACTCCTGCTACTCAAAGAGAATCAATTATAGCTGATATTAATAGTATTGATTCAGGTATTGGTACTAAATATGTTCCTGCGTTACAAATTGCTAATAGTGAATTAATTGCTTTTAATGATACCGATATTAAACATATTATTTTTGCATCTGATGGTGAACCACAAGATTCCGGTTATAAACAATATGTTGCTGCTATGTATGAAAAAGGAATTACAACAACTACTATTGGAATTGGCTCGAATTTAAATTCAGCTGAATTAGGTGATATGGCTGAAATTGGTGGTGGTAATTATCATAGTGTAACAAGTGCTTATGATTTAGCAAGGATTATGGTTAATGAAATTGAAAACTTGCAATCTGATTATCTAAATGATAAAGAATCTGTTACTCCTCGAATTAGACAACATACGGCTGTAGTTAGAGGAATATCTTCATTACCTGCTGTTAGTGGATATATCGGTGCTACCGCTAAAGATGATGCTACTGTTGTTTTACAAGTTAATGGTGATCCATTATATGCCGAATGGGAATATGGAAATGGTAAAGTTGCTTCCTTTATGAGTGACTTAAAAGGAAAATGGACTAAAAATTATTTTATGGAAGAAAGAGGAACAACATTTATCAAAAATGTTGTAAAATACTTACTTGCTGGTTCTGAAATTAAGTCTGAATTTGATGTAACATTTGAAAGAGAAAATTTTGTAAATGTAATTAAAGTAAAAACGCCATCTAATGGTGGAAAAAATACTATTGAAGCAGTTATCACATATCCAAATGGAGAAATTAAAGCAGTTAATTTAAAATTAACTGCAAATGATGAATATGCTATTCAAATACCTGATTATGTACAAGAAGGACTATATAGAGTAAATTTGATAAAAACCTCAGGTACTTTGGAAACTAAAGATTCATTTTTTACAACTTTTTCTTATTCAATGGAATATAATGCTTTTAATGATTATAATGATTCATTTGAGTTTATTGAAGATTTAGTTAAGAGTGGTAAGGGTGATTTATATACATTAGAAGATGATGTTTTTGCTCATGATATTATTTATGATGATTTAACATATAATCCTCAATTGGGATTAATTATTTTAGCGCTAATTTTATTTTTATTAGATATTGCAGTTAGAAAGTTTAATTTTAAATGGCCTCACGAAATATTAAATAAAAAGAATAAAGTGGAAAATATTGCTTAAATAAGGGGTGTTTGTATGCTGAAAAATAAAAAGATTTTTTTAAATATTATATTGCTTGGATTATTGCTTGCTGGTTGTAATAGTCTTGAAAATTCTTCAAAAAAAGGAGAGTCATCAACTGCATCTATTAGCAATACAAGTTCTAATTCAGTGTTGAGTTCACTTTCACAAAGTAGCAGTTCATCTTCTACTGAAAAGGTTAAACCTACACGTCCACATACTCATGAATTTGGTGAGTGGGAGATTATTGTTAAAGCCGATTTATTTAATTCGGGTGAAAAATATCATGAATGTTTGGGTTGTGAATTAAGTGAAACAATCAAATACTATGATTTAAGTGAAGTAAGATTCAATGATAAAATATATCAATATGATGGTAGTGAAAGAACATTAACAATCGATGGATTATTGCCAAAGGGCATCACCGTTAAATATACAAATAATAAATTGACAGAAATTGGTAGTATTGTCAGTACTGCATATTTTATTGATGAAGAACAAAATGTTGTTGATGAAAGAAGTGCTGTTCTAACTATTATTGCTAAGCGAGGTTTGCCAGAAATAAAAGTAACTACTGCCAATGGTGCACAAATCGATTCTAAAGAAAGTTATACAACTGCAAGTATTACTGTAACAAATTGCGAAGAAAAATATGAATTAAATGAAGTTCTTGCAGGAATTAGATTAAGAGGTAATGGAACTTTAGGAGCAGAAAAAAAACCTTATCGTATAAAGTTTGATAAAAAACAAGGAATGCTTGGACTTAATGATGAAGCTAAAACAAAAAGCTGGGTTTTATTAGCTGAATTTTATGATTATTCAATGATGAGAAATGCTTTTGCCTTTTCAATTGGTGATGCTATTATGAATGGTAAAGGTTATTATTCCTCTGATTTTGCACATGTTAATGTTTACATTAATGGTGTTTATAATGGCGTTTACTTGTTGGCAGAACAACAGCAAGTTAATAAAAATAGAATTGATATTTATGAACCAGATGAAACTGAACTAGGAACTAATATTGGCTATTTATTAGAATTAGATCATTATGCTACTGGAGAGGGAGATTATTTTATGGTTGGAGAAGGATCATATGATGCCTTTGATATCAACGGAAATAAAGGAAGTATTCCTGCTAGATCATATTCTATAAAAAGCGATTATTATTCTGCAGAGCAAAAAGTATTTATCAGTTCTTATATTAATAATGTATATAAGATTATGTATAATGCAGTAGTAAAAGGAAAATTTTATACATTAGATGAAAATTATAATTTAGTAAATAGTAACTATACTACTATCTATGATACATTAAATGCTGTTATAGATGTTGATTCTTTAATTAGATCATATATACTAGAAGAATTTATGAAAGATATTGATGTGGGTTTTTCAAGTTATTATATGTTTGTTGATTTTTCTGAAACGAGCAAATTTACCAAATTAACATTTGGTGCTCCATGGGATTTTGACTGGTCTAGTGGAAATGTTACAGGTGCTAACCTATATCAAACAAGTGGTGATTATAATACAAATTTTATGGGTTATATGAATCCTTGGCTATTTATGCTTACTTTGACAGATTTCTTTTATGAAAAAGTTCATAATTATTGGACAATTATGGATGAATGTAAAGTAATAAATAATATAATTGATGAAATCAACTATATTACTGATGTTTTTGTAAGTGATTTTGATATTAATTTTCAAAAATGGAAAGTTTTAGGGACTAGCCAACATACATATCATTCGATTGATGCTCATAATGTGAAAACTCATAGAGAGGCTGTTGATTGTTTGATAAGATGGGTTAAAGGAAGAAAAGCTTATTTAGATAGCAAATGGTTATAGATAAAACTTTACTATAAAATAATATTTAATATTAAGGGGACTTGCGATTAAGTAAGTTCCTTTTACTTTTTATTTATAACTAAGTGATAAAATTTTAAACAAAAAAAATGACTAATTCATTTAAAATAATTGTATTTTATAAATCATTATAGTAAAATAACTTTAGTTATGAACTCAAGTTCGAATTTTGCTTGGTGGTGAAAATCTTAATGAATATAGATAAAAACTCAACGAAATCAAAAATTTTACATAGTACTGCAAAACTTTTTATTGAAAGTGGATATTCAAACACCAGAATAAAAGATATTTCAAAAGATGCAAATGTACAGTATAATGAAATATTTAGAATTTTCGTTGACAAAGATACTTTATTAAGTCAATTAGTTGATTTAGTATTAATGCATCAAGCTGAATGTGTTGAAGAATTTTTAAAAAGTAAAACTACCGATAAACTTATTATTTATGCATTTGATAGAATTCTTCAATTATATATTGCTGAATCGGTTGATCATATTAGAGAAATGTATGAAGTTAGCTATTCTTTGCCTAATTCATCACATAAAATTTATAATTTGTTAAGCAATAAAGTTGAGGAAGTATTTCAAGAATATTTACCAAGTTATGAAAAGAAAGATTTTTATGAATTGGAAATTGCAAGTGCCGGTATAATGCGAGGATATATTATCAATCCATGCACAATGTATTTTACAATGGATAGGAAAGTAAGAAAATTTATTGAAACAACATTTAAGATTTATAACGTTCCAAATTATAAAATTGAAGAAACGTTAAATTTTATTAATCAATATGATATGAATTTCTTGGCCAAAAAAGTAATAGATTCTTTATTAGAATATATTGTTAGTAGAACTTAAATTTATTGTAAAAATATAGAATATTAATTATA
>CAZYEI010000010.1:0-40987 GCA_964646425.1 uncultured Eubacteriales bacterium
ATTCTATTCCTAATTCTTTTTCTAATGCTAACAAAATATTTTGATGAACTGGCGTAATTTCATCATCTTTTAAAGTGTGATCCTTACTTCCATAGGTAATAGTTAAAGCAATAGATTTAAATCCTTCTTGCATATGTTCTCCCATGTATTCATCAAATACTTCTACATTATTAATAATTCCTTTAGAATTCTTACGAATTACTTTAATGATATTAGAAGCTAATAAATCAATTTTACAAACTAAGGCAATATCACGAGTAATCGATGGATATAATGATGGTTCTTCAAATTTAATTTTATTTGTTTTTATTTCTAAAATCGCTGTTAAATCTAATTCTGCCACAAAACAAGTAGTTACATCATATTTTTTCTCCATTAATGGATGGATTTGTCCGATTACACCAATTTTTCTTTTTCCCATAAGTATATAACAACTTCTTCCAGGATGATAGAATTTATTATTTTCTTCAACACGTTCTAAGTAATAGCGATTTTCATCAATACCTAATAAATTAAAAATTGCCATAACTATACCTTTAATAGCATAAAAATCATTTTCTTTTTCTTTTAACCAACGTACTTCGTTATTCTTTTGAGTTAAAGCTATTCCCAATCTTTCATATTCACCTTTTTGAGTATAAATATTACTTACTTCAAAAATAGAAAGCTCATTTACTTTTCTTGCTTGATTATAATTTACAGTATGCAATAATGAAGGAATGACTGATTTTCTTAATATTGCTCTTTCTTCAGTCATTGGAGACAATAACGAAATTGTTTCATCATTATTAAATACATTAAAATCACTATCAAATTTTTTGGCATCTAAAACATAGTTTAAAGTTTCTGTTAAACCATTATCAACCAAGAATTCACGAATTAATTTTCTATTTTGTTGTGTTTTTGTTAAATAACCAATTTCAATATCGCCAGGCAATGTCATTGATAAATCATCAAATCCTTTTAACCTAATAACTTCTTCAGCAATATCTTGCCAAATTGTAATATCACGACGATAAGTTGGAATAGTAACAACATATTCTTCATTAGTTTTACAATATTGAAATCCTAGTCGACTTAAAATATCAACTAAATCAGCATCTGTATAATTTGTTCCTAAAAGCTTATTAATTTTTTCTATTGTTACATTAACAATTTTAGAATTATGATCAATTGCATCATATTTAACTAAATTTGAAACTTTTTTAGCATTGGCATATTTTACTAATAAAGCAGCCGCTAATTTACTTGCATATTCTGTTCTATTAACATCTAAACCTCTAACATATCTTTGACTTGCTTCACTGATTAATTGTAAACGACGTGAAGTTTTTCTAATATTAACACCGTCAAAAATTGCAGCTTCAATTATTACATTTTTTGTGTTTTCATCAATCATAGTTGACTTTGAACCCATTACTCCTGCTAAGCATCCAATATCTTTTTCACCAATATTTACGGTTAAATCACCATTCTCTAGTTGATATTTTGTCTCATCTAAAGCGAGAAATTCACCTGTAACATCATCACGAATAATAAATGATTTTGAATCTAATTTATCCATATCATACATATGAAGTGGTTGTCCAGTTAAAATCATTACAATATTCCCAATATCAACTACATTATTTATTGAGCGCATACCAGATGCAAGTAAATATTCCTTCATCCAGCTTGGTGATTCATGTATTTCTATATCATATATTTCTCTACATGTAAATAATTCACATCTTTTTGTTCTAGAATCAACAATATGCTCATTCACACAATTTTCAACTAATTCAACTTCTTCTAATGGTTTTACTTTTCGATTTAAAACTGCTCCAACTTCTAAAGCAAATGAATATAAAGAAAGTACATCACCTCTATTTGGCGTAGGTTTTAATACAAAAATAGTATCATTTAATCCTAAATAATCCAAAGGATTAGTATGCCCAACTGGAGCCTCAATAGGCAATTCTTCAATACCATTTTTTTGTGCATCTGTTAAATATTTCTCATTTACACCTAGTTCAACTAATGAACACATCATTCCTGAAGATTCTATACCACGAATTACACCTTTTGAAATTGTAACATTGATACTTTTCAAAACAGCACCAATACGTGCAACAATTACCTTTAAACCTTTACGACAATTTGGAGCACCACAAACAATTTGCAATATTTCATCACCAACATCAACTTTACAAACATGTAAATGATCTGATTCAGGATGATTTTCACATTCCAATACTTCCCCAATAACCAAATTAGTACCATTAGATAATTCTTCGATTTCTTCAATTTCAACACCTGAACGAGTAACTACTTCGGCTAATTCATTAGCACTTAAATCACTAATATCGATATATTTACTTAACCATTTTAAACTAACTTTCATAGTTATTCCTCCTATCTTTCTTTTTTAAATTGACTTAATATTCTTAAATCATTATTGTAAAAGTGTCTAATATCATTAATTCCATAACGAAGCATTGCAATACGATCAGCACCAATACCAAAAGCAAATCCTTGATAAACTTCTGGATCAAAGCCACAGCCTTTCAAAACATTAGGGTGAACCATTCCTGCACCTAAAATTTCAATCCAGCCAGTTCCTTTACAAACAGGACATCCTTTTCCATTACAATTACAAGAAACATCTACTTCAACTGAAGGTTCTGTGAAAGGAAAATATGATGAACGTAATCTGATAGTTCTTTTTTCTCCAAACATTTTTTTAGCAAGTAAATCTAATGTACCTTTTAAATCAGCCATTGTAATATTTTTATCAACCACAAGACCTTCAATTTGATTAAATTGATGTGAATGTGTAGCATCATCATCATCACGGCGATATACTCTACCTGGACATATAATTCTTACTGGACCTTCACCTTTGCAAGCTAAAAGTGTTCTTGCTTGTACTGGAGAAGTATGTGTTCTCATTAATGTAGTTTCATCAATATAAAATGTATCTTGCATATCTCTAGCAGGATGATCTAAAGGAAGATTTAATAATTCAAAATTATATAAATCTTTTTCAACTTCGGGACCTTCAGCAACTTGATATCCCATTCCGATACAAATTTGTGATATCTCATCAATAATTTCTTTAATAACATGTTTTGAACCAGCATGATAATTTTTTCCTGGCAAGGAAATATCGATATGTTCATTTTTTAATCTTAAAGATAAAGCTAAGTCTTCAAGAATTATTTTCTTTCTATCTAAGGCCTCGGTAATATTTGTTTTAATTGTATTAATTACCTTACCAAATTCAATTCTTTCTTCCGAACTTAATTTTCCCATAATTGACATACTTTTTTGAATTGTCCCCTTTTTTCCTAAGTATGTTACACGTAAGTCATTTAATAATTTTAAATCTTGACACTTATTTATTTCTTCAAGTGCTTCTTTTTCTAAACAATATAGTTCTTCATTCATAACTTTTCATTCCTTTCTAAAAAAAACGTTCCTTGCCAAAACAAGGAACGCAAAATACGTGGTACCATCCTATTTCATGTAAATATTTACATGCACTCAATTGCTTTAACGCAGCACTACGTTGATTATTAATCACTCTCATAGATGAATTCATTTGGATATTTATAAGAAAACTCTCAGTCTATGATTTTCTCTCCCTAAAAAAATACTTATCAAATTACTACTTCTATTCAACGATTTACATAAATATTATAACTTTTTTTCTTAAATAGTCAAGTAAAGCAACATTATTTATCAAGCAAAATTGATATATTTCCATTTTTAGAAAATATATCCAAAATAATTCCATCAATATTATTCAAATACACATTTTCTATTTTACCATTTTCACTGCTAACATTAAGATTATAAATACCATATTCATTAAATGTTAGATAAATATTTCCAGTTTCAGTTTCTATATTACTTTTTGCAGTTAATTCAATATTATATAATTGAATCTCTCCTTTTTTATCATGAATGTCAATCAATCCTTTGATATTTTCACCATTAATATTTCCTGCTGTAGAATTTAGTGATAAAGTAGAAGACTTTATGTTTTTTAATTCAATATTTCCTGCGATACTTGAAATATTTAATGTCATGGCATCAACATTATTCATAGTAATTTTTCCACTTGATGAGGAAATATTAAATAAATCTTCTGCAATTACATTCTCAATATTAAGATAACCTCTTAATACTTTTAAATCAGTTTTTCCTTTAAGCACAATATTACTACCTAAATCAATATTACCACTAGTAGTTTCCACAGTTAAATTTGAAATAGTAAAATTACCGATAAATTTAATGTCGCTGGATATACCAAAAATATCAATATCTATAAGATTACTATTAATTGGAATTAAAACCTTATAAATTGAATGATAATAATTATTCATAAAAAATAATGGCGCCGTATCTTCTTTTATATTTATTTCATTATCAATAGTGTTTATATCAAAATAATATTTTGATGGTAAATCATTTTTTGAATATTGGATTACTTTAAATTCATTTCCTTCATATGCTTCAAATATAATATCAGAATTTAATAATGAAACATTTAATGTTTGATATTCATTATCAATTGTTACTTCTTTTTTTATATTTTCTTCTATTAATTCAAAACTATAATCATAGTCAACAAAAAAAGCACTTATGCTTATAACTAGAACAATTATTATCGCAAATAATGAATACATTATTGTAGTTATATAACGTAATACTTTATTATAAATTTCCCTATAACAAAATAATTTATATATTGACTCTACAATAAAACTTAAAGCAAAAATTAGCCAAGAAGTAATCCAATTACGAAAAATAATACTTATCAAAAGATAAATAATAATTGAAATGATAATATTAATTTTAGAAAATTTGTTTATTTTTTTTCTTTGCTCAATCGAAATTTCTTTTTTTTCTTCTTTTAGCAATACTTTATTTTGCTTTTTAATTTCATCAATATCACCAATTAAAGAAATAGTTTTATTAAAGGCAATAATTTCATTGTTTGTTTTAAAAAAATAATTATCATATTTTTCTTCTAAAATTGAAATTAATTCTTTTTCTAATATTTTATTATTAATTTCATTTCTTAAAAATAATTCATTAACATGAATTTTTATATTTTCTTTCACGTTATTTATTCCTCCAATAATACATTAAAATGCTTCCGGCAATTCCAACATTTAAACTGTCGACATCTTTCTCCATGGGAATAACAACATTTTCATCTGAAATGTCTAAAATATCAGTGCTAATACCTCTTCCTTCATTTCCGAGAATAATTACAAATTTATCTTTAATAACAATATCTTCTGGATTTTTAGAACTTGTTGATAAATGAGTTGAAATTAATTTAGTACCATTTGATTTTAATTCCAATAAAACTTTTTTTAAATCAATAACATAAAAAGGAATAGTAAAAAAATATCCTTGAGTTGATCTAATGAATTTATCATTGTAAATATCGACAGAATTTGAACTGAATAAAACACAATCATAGCCAAAAGCTTTAGCACTTCTAACAATTGTTCCAGCATTACCAGGATCTTGAATGCAATCAAGAGCAACTATTTTTTTTAAATTATTAAAATCCATTTGGGAATTATCAAAAAAAGAAACAATAGCTACCACGCCTTGAGGAGTACTAGTAGATGAAAGTTTTTCTAAAACATTTTCACTTACTTCAATACATTCAATATCATTGCATTGCAAGTCTTTTAAGTCTGTATAAAAAATTTTTTTAACTAAATTTGTTTTAAGAGCTTCCTTTACTAAATGGTATCCTTCAATAATAAATTCTCTTGTAGCATCACGATATTTTTTATTTTTAAGTTGCGCATATTTTTTTATTGTTTCATTTTGCACCGAAGTAATTTTCATCTTAAACTCACCTCATCCATTTGTTTTTTAATTTCATAATAATTAGGACAATATTCTAAAACTTTTGTATAAAATTCTTTGCTGTGATTGGGATAAATTAAATGTATTAATTCATGAATAATGACCGAATCAATTTGTTCAATACTATAAAACGCTAATTTTATATTTAGTGTAATTATCTTTTTTGTAGGATAACAATCACCATATCGTGATACCATGTTTCGCAATTTTAATTCTTTTAATTCAAGTTTAGGTTTTATAATGCTTAAATAATAATATATTCTCTCCTGAAAAAAATATTTTCCATATTTTTTTGCTAATTTATAATATGAATCTTTAGGATTTTCTTTATTTAAATATAAGCGCATCCCATTAATCCCAATTTTATCAGCATAAACAATAATATATTCTTTACCAAAAAAAGATATATTTTCAGAATCATTAAAAGTAATTTCTTTTTTCTTTGAATTATCAATTAATGATTTTAATTTGTCTTTTAAATCGTTAATTGCATCCATGATACCTTTTTTTGTAGAATAATAAGGTGCTGAAACATGAATAATTCCCTCATAAAAACGAAAAACAATTTTGCGATTATTTTTATTTTTTTTAATAATAATAGGATAATTAGTCCCATCAATATTTATTGTTTCATCTTTATCAATCATAGAATTTATCACCTTATTATGATTATAACATAAAAAATTTATAAAAATTAAAAAATATCTTATTTTTTAAGATATTTTTCATACAATTTATAATTATCGATATTAAAATTTTGATTTAATTCATTAATAAACATACGAACATTTTCTTTTACCCATGAATTTGGAGCAATAATTAAGTCATCCAATTTCAATTTAATTTTCAACCATAAAATTCCATTAGATTTAATAAATGATACTGATTTTATATCACTTTTTTTCATATCTATAAATTTATTTCTTTTTAAATAGTGTTTAAATAAGCCAAATTCATCAAAAGAAGTAACTAAAAATTCATTATTTGTCAACTTGATAAATAAATGTTTATAAGCATTTTCATTAATGCTTAAACAACGAGATTTATTAATAAAACAAACATAACTGCTCATGCTAAATCCCTTCTTTCAAAAATTCTAATTCAATATAATGATTGTATTCCTCATTTTTTCTTAAATACATGTATTTTTTATCAAAAATATTATAGCCATTCGGAACAAATTGTGGCTCCAAGCATATTGAATCAAACAAAAATTTATTTTCAATTTCTACTACTTGTTTAATAAAAGCTGGATAACTCCCAGTATATAATACTAAAGCTGGATAACTTGTATAAAGATTCATTTTAATTTTAGACAATGGTGAGTAAATTGAAACAGCCAAATCATTATTGGCTTTATCTAATAAAAATACATCATCATATCCTCTTGATGGCCTAAATAGTACTTCTTTAGTAAATAAATTGTCTTTTAGTAGTTTTTCGGTAGTAAAATCAAATTGTTTTTGGCATCTTTCAATTCCTAATGGATTTAAATTATCATCTGTAAAAACTTTATTTTTAGCATTTAGCATAATATAATGATTTTCAATTCCAGTTCTAAAATTACCACTTAAATTAAAATAAGTATGATTTGTAACATTCAAATAAGTATTTTTTGTTGAATGTCCAATATATTCTATTTTGAGCTTATTTGTATCTTCAAAGACTGTATAAATTACTTTTATATTTACATCTCCAGGTAATTTTGCTTCTTTTTCTAAGCTTAAATAAGTAAAACAAACTGAAATACTTTTATCATTTTTTATGATTTCAAAATCAAACAATTTATTTGCAAAATTACTTGTCTCACAATGTAATGTATCATTACTAAATTTATTTTTTTCTAACTGATAATTTATTCCATCTACATTAATAATTCCATCTTTAATTCTTCCAGCAATTCTCCCAATTGTTTTACCATATGGAGAACCTTTAAAAGTATATAAATTTAAATCCTTTCCGCAGACTGTTAATAATAAATTATTAAAAAAAATATTATAAATACTGGCTCCAAAATTTAAAAAAGAAACTTTTAATCCTGATAAATTTTCAATTGTAATAATTTTTATTAATTTATTATTCGCATAATTTTCTTCAATATAATAATTCATCTTAATTCCTCTTTTTAAAAACAAGGAAGAAAAATCTTCCTTGTTTAAAACTATTTAATTGGCTCTATTTTCCAAATATCTTTAGCATATTGACTAATTGTTCTATCACTTGAGAAATAGCCTGCTTTAGCTATATTTACTAAACAAATATGTGCCCATGTTTTTTTATCTTGATATAAAACTGCAACTTTTTCTTGGGCCTCAACATATGATGTGAAATCAGCTAAACAGAAATATTCATCATTTCTAAACATAATTTCATCAAAAATTGTTCTAAAATTATCACCATTATGAGTTTTAAAAGTTCCATCAGTTAGACTATCCATTACTTTACGAATTCTTTCATCTGAATTGTAATAATTCCATGGATTATATTGACCACTGATTTTTAAATCATAGACTTCTTGCTCTTTTAAGCCAAAAATCATGCTATTTTCATTGCCAACTAATTCATTAATTTCTACATTTGCACCATCTAATGTTCCAAGAGTAATAGCACCATTAATCATAAATTTCATATTACCAGTTCCTGAAGCCTCTTTACCAGCAGTTGAAATTTGTTCTGAAATATCAGCAGCAGGCATAATAATTTCTGCCTTCGATACATCGTAATTTTCGATAAAAATAACTTTCATATATTTTCCAATTTCAGGATCATTATTAATTACTTCACCAATTGAATTAATTAATTCGATTACTTTCTTTGCAAAATAATAACTTGGGGCTGCTTTAGCACCAAAAATAAATGTATGAGGATAGATTCTAAAGCTAGGATCTTCTTTCATTCTTTGATATAAATAAATTATATGTAAAACATTTAACATTTGACGCTTATATGCATGCAATCTTTTAACTTGAATATCAAATATCGAATTTGTATCTACACTTACCCCATTGTGAGTTAAAATATAGTCTGCAAGTTCTTTTTTCTTTTCATTTTTAACTTTTAAGAATGCTTTTTGTACTTTTTCATCATCTACATATGGCAATAATTTCTCTAATAAATCAGGATTATTAATCCATTCTTCACCTATAGTTTTGTTTAACAACTTAGAAAGTTGTGGATTCGAATAAGCTAACCATCTACGATGAGTTATACCATTTGTTTTATTATTAAATTTTTCAGGCCATAATTCATAAAATTCCTTAAATGTATCCTTCTTTAAAATTTCAGTATGAAGTGCAGCAACACCATTTATAGAATATGAACCTACAATTGCAAGATTTGCCATATAAACCATTCCATCTTTAATAACCAACATACGATTTATTTTCTCTTCACTAAATCCTTTAGACCTAGCAAAAATTTGGAATCTACGATTAATTTCTTCGATAATCATATATATTCTTGGTAATAAACGTTGAATGTAGTGAGTAGGCCACTTTTCTAAAGCTTCAGCCATTACAGTATGGTTTGTATATGCCATTGACTCGGTAACAATCTTCCATGCATCATCCCATTCAAACATAAATTCATCCATTAAAATTCTCATTAATTCAGGAATACATAAAACTGGATGAGTATCATTTAATTGAAACGTAAGTTTTTCTGCCAAGTTATTAAGAGTCTTATAATTTCTTAAATGATTTTTTATTTGAGCTTGTAAGCCAGCAGAAACAAAGAAATATTGTTGTTTTAAGCGAAGCATTTTACCTTGTTCAGTTGAATCATCTGGATATAATCCTAAACATAATTGACGAACATCAGTCAAATATGAATTAAAATCACGATGACGAGGTAAATTTTCACTTGATGGTTCCGCAGACCATAATCTTAATGTATTTGTAATATTATTTTTATGGCCGATAACAGGAACATCATATGGAACAGCACGCACATGCTCAGCATTAACGTGTCTAAACATTGTTCGATTTTCAATTTGATAAGTTTCAACATGTCCCCAAAATTTAACCTCAACAGCATGTTTTGGTTTCCTAATTTCCCAAACATTACCTAAAGTTAACCATTGATCTGGAACTTCAACTTGTTTACCATTTTCAATTTTTTGGCGGAAAAATCCATATTCATATCTAATAGTATTTCCGTGCCCTGGCAAACCTAAAGAAGCAATTGAATCCATAAAGCAAGCAGCTAAACGGCCAAGACCACCATTTCCTAATCCTGCATCAGATTCCTTAACTTCAAGTTCATGAATATCAATACCTAAATCCTTTAATCCGTTTTTTGCTACTTCATAAATTCCTAAATTTTGCATATTATTAACAAGCAAACGTCCAATTAAAAATTCCAATGAAAAATAAACCATTTGTTTTTGATTATTGTTAACAATTTCTTCTTTTGTTTTCTTCCAATTAATAGAAGCATAATCTCTAACCATTGTACCAAGTACATCATATTTTTCTGTAATATGTGAGTCTTTAACTCCTCTACCATATTTTTCAACTATTCTTTTTTCAAACTCTTTTTTAAAAGTTTCTTTATTTTTAAACATCAAAAAAATCCTCCACTTTATTTGCAAATTACTTTGCTTTTTTTGCCACAGTTTTCTTCTCTGTAGTTTTTGTAGCCTTAGTTTTAGAAACACTTTTAACTTTAGGCTTTTTTTCTATTTTCTTCTCTTTATTATCCGTAATAACTTCTTCTTTATTTTCTGGAACATAGGCCAAAATTATTCCAGCAAATGGAGCAATTTTTATTCCAATTCGATATGGTTGTCCATTTAGCCATTGATCCATTGTAAAAATACGTTGACCATTGTATGAATTATAGCCACCATAAACCTCTTTATCTGTATTAATAATTTCTTTGTATTCTCCTTGCATTGGAACTCCAATTTCATAATAATCATAATAAACAGGAGTCATATTAAAAAGCGCAATAATTAATGAATCGCCAACTTGACGTTTAAATATATAAATACTTTGATCAACATTATCAGCAATTAACCATGAAAAACTCTTTTGATCATACTCTTTTTCATATAATGCAGGATAATACTTATATACTTCATTCAAATCACGAACTAATCGTGAAAAGCCAGAATGTTTTGGATATTCATATAAATTCCAATTTAACTGGCGTTGTTCATTCCATTCATCAAATTGAGCAATTTCATTTCCCATAAAATTCAATTTTTTACCTGGATGAGCAAACATATATGTCATTAAATTTCTCGCTTGAGCAAATTTATCCTCGTAATTCCCCCACATTTTATTAATAATAGATCCTTTACCATGTACAACTTCATCATGTGAAAGTGGCATAATAAATCTTTCCGAGAAGAAATAATGCATTGAAAATGTTAATTGATGATGATGAAATTTACGATAAATTGGATCCAAACCATAATATTTAAGCGTATCATTCATCCAGCCAAGATCCCATTTATAATCAAAGCCTAAGCCACCTTCAAAAGTTGGAACAGTGACACCTTGATAAGCACTTGAATCCTCTGCAATCATCATAACATTAGGAAATTTAGCACAAATATTATGATTTAATCGTTTAATAAAATCAACAGCACCATAATTAACGCCACGATTGCTATTTCCCCCCCAATAGATAATATTGCTTACAGCATCAACCCTGATACCATCAAAATGGAAATAATCAATCCAAAATGCAGCACTAGAAATCAAGAAACTACGAACTTCTTCTTTTCCTAAATCAAAATTAACTGATCCCCATTCACTATAACGATTTCGCATATCGCTATATTCATATAATGGAGCACCATCAAACATATGCAACCCAAAATCATCTTTAACAAAATGAACAGGAACAAAATCCATAATAACACCAATATTATTTTGATGACATTTATCAATAAAATACATTAATTGTTTAGGATTCCCATAACGGCTTGTAACATTAAAATATCCACTACATAGATATCCCCAAGAGCCATCAAAAGGATGTTCAATAATAGGCAATATTTCAATATGAGTAAAACCTCGATCTTTTATATAAGGAATAATTTTTTCAGCCATTTCTTCATAACTAAAAGAGCGATCTCCATCTTTTTGCCATGATCCAAAATGAAATTCATAAATGCTCATTGGCAAATCAATATTCTTAGTTCGCTTTGAAAGCCACTCCCCATCCATCCAAGGAAAATCATCTAAATTATATATCTTTGAACCTGTATGAGGACGATATTCACTATAAAAAGCGTATGGATCAGCTTTATCTAGCCAATTATCATCAAAACCATGAATTCGATATTTATAACAATCATAATCTTTCAAACCTGGAACAAACAATTCCCAAATTCCATTATCATGACGATACATATAATGCTGTGAACCATCCCAATCATTAAAATCTCCAATAATTTGAATTTCTTTAGCACTAGGGGCGTATACTCTAAATATAACACCATTTTGCTCATTATTTTTCACAAAATGAGCACCAAATAACTTATAACTATCGGTAGAATGTCCGCTAAAAAAATCAGCGATTAATTGTTCATTCATTATTATCACCCGAGTCATATTTTAACATAATTATTTATATAAATAAACAAAAATAAGTTATATCGATAAAAAGAAATCGATTTACATAAATTTTTAAGATAAAAAGACTAAAAAAACTTTTAAATAAAAGAAAAAAATGCCTTTATAATAATTATAAAATATTGAAATATAAATTATTTAAAGATATAATATAAAATGTATTTTGGAGGAAAAAACAATGGAAAATAAGAAACCTACATCTAGTGCACTTTTAAAATTACTTACCTGTTTAAAAGTTCAAGAAAAAAAGACTGATCAAATTATTTTTAATTATGCAATTCCTGAACTATGGAATGTCCATAATTATTCAGGTAATGATGTAATTAATACACAAAGTGGCAATATTTTAGTCAATCCATATAAATTTTTAATTTCACTAATCGAAGATGAAATTTTACCAAAAAAAGAACCAGGAAAAAATTACGCTCAATCTATTGCTAATTTAAAAGAAGAAAATAACGGCGGAGACTGGATTAAACAAGCCGTAGCATATTCAATGATGCCAAGAGCTTCTGCAGCGTTTGACCATGATAGAACTGATAAGCTTGAAGAAAGCAATATTTATGGTCTTAAAGAGACTGGTACATTTGTTAAATCACTTGCCCTTCTTCCTTTATTAAAGAAAATGGGTGTAAATCTTGTATACATGTTGCCAATTGCTACTTATACAAGGATGTATAAAAAAGGTGAAATGGGTTCTCCTTATGGAGTAAAAGATTTTTATAAAATTGATAAAGACTTATTCGATCCAATTACCGGAGATGAAATGACTCTTGAAGAACAATTTAAAGCCTTTGTTGAAGCCTGTCATATTATGGGAATGAGAGTTGCTCTAGATTATATTCCTCGTACTAACGCTCGTGACTCTATGCTGGTATTATCGCACCCCGAATGGTTTTATTGGATCAAAAAAGAAGATGAAGCAATTTACAAAACTCCTTGGGTTGATGGTGTTGATGTTTTAACAGTTCCTACACCTGAACATGCAAAAAATATTTATACAAGCAAAGAAGTTATTGATTTTATTAAATTATTTAAGAAAAATCCAAAATCTGCTTATCCAAAAAAATGGGAAAAGATACTAGAAATAGTTAAAAATAATCCTGAAAGAAATCATTTAGAAGTAATTGAAGAGATTACAGGATTAACTGTTGCACCAGCTTTTGCTGATGTAATGAATGATCCTCAACCTGCTTGGTCTGATGTTACATTCTTTAGAATGTATTTAGATAATCCAATTGCAGCACAACCTTATGTAGATAAAAAAGCAAATCCATATATGCTATTTGACATTGCCAAAAGCTCATTAAACCCTGGCAAGAAGCCAAATATTGAATTATGGAATACCTTAGCAGGAATTATTCCTTACTATCAAAAAGAATTTGGCATTGATGGAATGAGAATTGATATGGGACACGCTATTCCAGATGATTTAACTAAATTGATTTTCAAAAATGCACGTGAAATTGATCCTAATTTCTGCTTTATTGC
This sequence comes from uncultured Eubacteriales bacterium, assembly GCA_964646425.1. Taxonomy (GTDB): domain Bacteria; phylum Bacillota_I; class Bacilli_A; order RFN20; family JAISJY01; genus CAZYEI01. The sequence goes on from CAZYEI010000010.1 coordinate 13,959, forward strand.
TGAAGAACTACAAGCAAAACGTGCTAAAGTAGCAAAGGAATTAGGCTATAATATGATTATCGGTGATGGCTTCTATATGGAACCCCGTGTATATGAATTTAAATCTCATGAATTTATGTACAATGCCAAAAATTTACCAATCCCTTGTTTTGCATGTTGCGAAACACACGATACTCAAAGAGTTGCCGCAAGAAATGGTGAACGAAATCTAGCAAGATTTTTAACTGCAATGAATATGTTTATTCCTAACACAGTTCCATTTATAAATTCTGCTCAAGAAATTTATGAATATCAACCAATGAATACTGGCTTAGATTGTCGTCCAAATGAAGCATTTTTATTGGATCCAAAAGATCCAATGTACAGTAAGCTTGCTTTATTTGATCGTTATGCTTATCATTATAACGCAGAAGGCCATTTTGAATTACCAGATATGCTAGAAATTTTATCTGAAATTCGTAATAACGATTTAGAACTATTCACTGATCCAAGTAAATCACTACCACTAGGATTTGCACATATGAGAGAACACGGAATTGGATTCGCCTATGTAAAAGACAATTCTGGTTCTGATAATATCTATTTAATTATTGGTCATTCGCATGTTCATAATGCTGAAAATATTACTTGTAAAATTGAAAATGCCCGTTATCGTGGACAAAATGGACAAAGAGTTGCAAAATTAATTTTCTCAACACACGAAAATCCAAGAACAATAACTGAATTTAATGGTGATGGTAATCTAAATTTATGGATGCAACCTGGAGAAGTAAAAATTATTAAATTATAAAAAAATTAAAACGCACTTAACCATTTTTGATTAAGTGCGTTTTTTTATCTAGCAAGTACTAATAAAGAACAAGGATTAATCATTAAATTATTACCATACAATGGAATATTAACCAAACCCGACTCATTAGCTAAAATTCTATAATAATTATTTAAAGAATAAGAAACTACTTTATTGTTTGGATTAATGATTACAACTAATTCCTTAAATTCTTCACTGTCTTTTTCACAATTCAATCTATAAACTGTAATTCCTTCATTTTCAAAAGATAAAGATGTTAAATCTTTTATTTCTTTAGGCGTATTTAAACGAAGACATGAATATTTTTTTCTTAATGAAATCATATCCTTAACATACATTACAACATCATGATTTTTTTCCATTAGTTCCCAATCTAAATTATTAATAAAATCAGGAGACATATAACTATTATGATGTCCATTTTTAGTTCCACAAAACTCTTGTCCAGCATGAATAAAAGGAACACCTTGTGAAACTAAAATTACTCCCAAAATTAATTTTTGACGTTTTTTTCTAATTTCTTCACTTTCATTAGAACAACATGCTAACATTTTGTCATAAACAGTTGCATTATCATGACATTCAACATAGTTTATAACTTGATTTGGTGATAAATAATTATATCCTAATTGTCTTTCAAAACAAGAGCCAAGTATAACATCTTCCACTAAATGAAGATTTTTTACTTCTCCCGTTAAATATCCTCTATGAGCAATTTCATCAGTATTGGTACTTCCTTTTAGTACATCACGATATCTATCACTAAAGTGTCCAATATTAGGCATTTTTGCATTATTTAATTGAGTAGCCTTCATATAATCAGGAAGCAAAGTAGGCATATTCCAGCCTTCACCATATATCATAAAATGTGGTTTAACTTTACAACATTCAAAATAAATGTCATTTATTGTTTGATAATCAATGATTCCCATTAAATCAAAACGGAAACCATCAACATCGTAAAAATTAACCCAACGAAGACATGAACTAATAATAAATTTACGTGCCATTACTCTAGTAGAATCAAAATCATTTCCACAAAAAGAACCATTCGAAATTTCTCCTTGTTCCCCTATTCTAAAATAATAATTAGGAACAATATTTTCAAATGAAGAATCAAATCTAGTAAACATATGATTATAAACAACATCCATATTTACACGAATGCCATGTTTATGTAATGCTTGAATCATTTGTTTGCATTCAATTACTCTTGAATATGGATTTCTTACATTACTTGCATAACTACCCTCAGGTACACTATATTGCATTGGATCATATCCCCAATTGTAATATGTAAATTGATTTTCTTCATCTACAGATCCAAAATCAAAAAAAGGAAGAAGTTGAACATGAGTTATACCTAAATCTTCTAAATATGAAATTCCAGTCTTTAAACCTCTTTCGGAAATTGTATTTTCTTCTAAAAAAGCAATGTATTTACCTTTATTCTTAATTCCTGAATGCTCATTAATTGAAAAATCACGGATATGTAGTTCGTAAATGACAGCATCAACATTATTAATAAATTCTGGTAAGCAATGAGAATAATTCTCAACATTAGTTTTTGCCAAATCAATAATGACAGAGCGATTGTGATTTGGTGTTGAAGAATACGCATATGGATCGATTGCACGATTTAATTTTCCATTTACTTTAACAACATAAATATATGAGTAGCCTTCAAAATCGCCTTCAATTTTACCATACCATACTCCTTTATCTTGAATTTTCAAAGGAATATATTGATAGTTTCCATCTTTTTCTAATTCTAAAACAACAAAACTTGCAGTTGGTGCCCAAACTTTAAATGAAGAAAACTCTTTAGTATATGTTGGTCCTAAATCATCGCCATCATATTTAAATTTTTCTTCAAATTCTTTTGTTCGTACTATATACCTAAACTCAATAGGTGCAGTTAAATAATGTTCATCAGCAATTACATATTCTTCACCAGGAACTAATTCAGGACATTGCAAGATATATTGTTTAACTTGTGGTAAATCATTTATTTTTAATATTTCTAAGGAAGTTAAATTTCCATGTGCATCACGAAGTCTAAATGTTTCACTCACACCATTGTAATGATTTTTTGAAAGTTCAACGCATAATTCATTGCTTTTATCCATCACAGCCGTTAAAATTGGTTGCATAAAAACCTCCTAAATTAAATTTTATGATAAAATAATTAAATAAAAAAGAGCACATTTGTGCTCTTTTAACTACTTAGCATCTTTTATAGATGTTGCAAATAGCAACAACTTAATGCTACGGCAATTAGCCATAGAGCATCAATACTTTTTATAAACTTAGTTTGCTAAGGCTTTTTTTGCGATGTTAACTAATTCAACAAAAGCAGCATTATCATTAATTGCTAATTCTGACAACATTTTACGATTAATATTAACATTTGCAAGCTTTAATCCGTGCATTAATTTACTATATGAAATATCATTTTGATGTGCTGCTGCATTTATTCTTGTAATCCATAATTTTCTAAAGTCACGCTTTTTTTGACGACGATCACGGTATGCATAATTCCATGAACGCATAACTTGTTCTTTAGCAGTTCTATAAAGACGATGCTTAGAACCAAAGTATCCTTTAGCTAACTTTAAAACTTTATTGCGTCTATTTTTCTTGTTTCCACCTTTTACGCGTGCCATAATTCGTTACCTCCTATTAATCTTGAATTAGGTCTTTAATACGACCTAAATCAGTTGAATGTACATATGTTGAATGTCTTAAATGTACTTTTTGTTTGTGAGTTTTTCCCCAAGCACGGTGTTGTCTACGAGCTTGTTTACGCTTTAAAGCTCCGCTTGCAGTTTTAGTAAAACGCTTAACAACAGCTTTTTTTGTTTTCATCTTTGGCATAATTTTTTCCTCCTATATTACTTTGATGCTGGCTTTGGAGCTAGATTACAAATCAATAATCTACCATCCATTGTAGGCTTCTTTTCTACAATTGCGAATTCAGAACACATTTGTAAAAATTCATTCAATGTTTCCTCACCAATTTCAATGTGAGACATTTGACGGCCTCTATACTTTACAGTCACTTTTATTTTATTTCCATCTTTAACCCATTTTGCAACCGCACGAGCTTTAGTTTCTAAATCATGAGTATCTGTTTGAGGAGTAAGTCTAACTTCCTTAACTTCAATTACTTTTTGATTTTTCTTCATTTCACGAGCTTTCTTTTGTTGTTCAAAACGATGTTTACCATAATTAAGTATTTTACATACTGGTGGTTTAGCAGCTGGAGCCACACATAATAAATCTAAATTTGCATCTTGAGCAAGACGAAGTGCTTCATTACGAGTTTTAACTCCTAGTTGATTTCCATCTTGAGAAATCACAAGAACTTCAGGGAAACGAATTTTTTCATTTACTAAATCTTCATTAACTTTCTTTTGTTGTGATTGCTCTGGGTGAGCAAAGTTGTTATTCGTATTAATAACAAACACCTCCTAATAAAATAAAAAATGACAAAGTAATTGCACCCTGTCATTGTTACTAGTAAATTCTGTAATGTGACATTGACCTATTTCCTTAGGAAATCAGGTGAGAAGGGGTGCTTCTACTTTCCACAATATTCATTGCTTAAATATATTATCACTAATTTATAATTTTGTCAAACGAAAAATAAAATTTATGTTAATTATTTTCCAATATTTAAAAATATTTCTTATAAAAATGGACAAAGCAATAATTAAATATTAAGCTTAGCTATTTTTTTATAAATTATGTTAAATAAAAATCAAAATCCAAATAAAAATGTTTGCATTCAAATTAAACACAAACATTTTTACATATTAGACAATTACATTTTTCCTTTAGATTTAATATCTTCTTTAACTAAATTAATAAATTCATTTAATGATACATTGATTTCTTCTCTAGATCCAAATCTACGATATGTAACACTATTATTTTCAACTTCTTTATCACCAATAACTAAAGTATATGGGACTTTCTTAAGTTGTGATTCTCTTAATCTATATGATAATTTTTCTTCTCTTGCATCTACTTTAGCCCTGAATCCTTCATTAAAGAATTCTCTATTTAATTTTTCACAATATGTTCCATGAACTTCTGGAGAAACAGGTAAAACATTAATTTGCGTTGGTGCTAACCACGCAGGGAAAGCTCCAGCATAATGTTCAATTAAAATTCCCATCATTCTTTCAAGTGAACCATAAACAACACGATGAATCATAATAGGACGTTTCTTTTCTCCGTTTTCATCAACATATGTAATATCAAATCTTTGAGGTAATTGACTATCCAATTGAATAGTTCCACATTGCCATGTTCTACCTAAGCAATCATTAACGTGTAGATCGATTTTAGGGCCATAGAATGCTCCATCGCCTGGATTAATAATATATTCAAGTCCCGCTTCATCCAAAGCATCTTTCAACCACTTTTCAGCAACTTCCCATTCTTCAATTGTACCAATATGATCTTCAGGCATTGTAGATAATTCAGCATGATAAGTAAAGCCAAATGTCTTATAAACTTCATCAATCATTTTTAAAACATTTAGAATTTCATTTTTAACTTGTGAAGGTAACATAAAGATATGTGCATCATCTTGAGTGAAAGAACGAACACGGAACAAACCAGTTAATGCACCACTTGCCTCATGGCGATGTACTTTACCTAATTCTCCTACTCTTAATGGAAATTCTTTATATGAATGCAAGTTATAACGATAATAAATTAAACTGCCTGGACAATTCATTGGTTTAATAGCATTTTCATTTTCATCAATCATTACAGTATACATATTTTCACGATAATGATCCCAGTGTCCTGAAGTTTGCCATAATTTTTTATCTAAAATTAAAGGTGTTTCAATTTCAACATAGCCTTCTCTTCTATGAATTTGTCGCCAGTAATTGATTAATTCAGTTCTAATAATCATTCCATTTGGTAAGAACAAAGGAAATCCTCTTCCTTCTTCTGGTACAAAGAATAATTCTAATTCCTTACCTAGTTTACGGTGATCACGCTTTTTAGCTTCTTCAAGCATATGCAAATGATTATCTAATTGTTCTTTAGTAGCAAAGCAAACTCCATAAATTCTTTGCAATTGCTTGTTTTTTGAGTCTCCTCTCCAATAGGCACCAGCAACGGATAAAAGTTTAAAATTCTTTAATTTTGCTGCACAATCAACATGTGGTCCCAAACATAAGTCTAAATAATCACCTGTTGTGTAAGCAGAAATATTGCCATCTAAATTTTCAACAATTTCTAATTTATATGGATCATTTTGAAACATTTCTAATGCAGCTTTTTTTGAAATTTCTTGACGTATAAATTTAGGATTTCCGGCAACAATTTTAGTCATTTCTTTTTCAATCTTTTTTAAATCTTCTTCTGTAATAGATTCTTCTAAATCAATATCATAATAAAAACCTTCTTTAATTGCAGGTCCAATCGCAAATAAAGCCTTTGGATATAATCTATGAATAGCAGCAGCCATTAAATGTGCACATGAATGATTTAAAATATGAAAATAATCATCATCGCCATCCAAAATAAACTCAACATTTACTTTCTTATTTACTTTATAAGATAAATCAACACAAACTCCATCAACACGTGCTGCAATAGCATTTTTCAATGAAGATGAAATTTTTTTAGCAAGCTCTAAAAGAGAAATACCTTCTTCAACTTCTAACACTTTTCCATCTTTTAAAACAACTTCGACCATAATAACAAATCCTCCTTTAATAAAAAAAACGCCCTTTAAACAAGGACGAATTAAACGTGGTACCACCTATTTTTATTTAGATATAATCTAAACCTCTAAATCTTTAACGCAGACATACGTTATTGCATTTAACAATACTGCTCCAAAGTAGTAATTTAAGATTTCCAAGAAAAACTTTCAGCAACCGTTTTCTTTCTAAACTCTTTCATCTTAAATCGTGTCTTTTTCATCGCTTAATTATATTATAAACATTAACAATAAATTGTCAATTTTATTTTAAAAATATTTTATTATCAATAAAAATATTTCCTTTTGCCTCTGCATCATCATAAATAATTTCTTTTACATTTGGAACATAAATATTACCTTTTAATGGATTTTTAATACTGTCAATTTCATTTAAAATTGTAGCTTCAACTTCCGATTTTTCAAAAGATAAATCACAATCTATCATTTCACAATCAACCAACTTTAAATTTTTACAATAGCATAATGGTTGTGTTCCAATAATTTTACAATTTATAAATGTCAAATTATTAGAATACCAAGCTAAATACTCTCCCTTAATAGTACTATTTTTTACCACAACATTTTCACAATGCCAAAAAGCATCCTTTGTATCAAAGTAACAAGAATCAAATGTACAATTTTTAATATATTGAAAAGAATATTTTCCTTTAAAATCAAGCTTAATAGCTTCAATAAAATTTGATTTTAAAAAGACATATTCACTTAAAATTTTGCAATTCTCTATTTTTATTTTATTAGAAAACCAAGCAAATTCCTGAGAATAAATATCGCAGTTAGCTATTTTTATATTCGTACTTTCTCTAATCGCTTTTATTCCATAAAGAAAACAATCTTCAATAATAAGATTATTGCAATACCATAATGCCGCACGACATTTTTCAGTAAGTTCACAATTTTGCATTTTAACATTATTATCATGCCATAAAGGATATCGTAGTTCAAAATAACAATTACATAAAGTAATATTTTGACATTCTTTTAAAGGACTTTCGCCATCTAAAATCCCCATGAATTTACATGAATTAATTAAATAATTATTTATTCCATATAAAGATCTTTCTTCTTCAAATATTTTATCTTTAAGTTCTAAAATCATTAAATCATCTCCAATTTTAATTTAACTAAATCAATGATTTCACATGTTTTGTGTAAAATATAATCAGCCTTATTATCTAATAAAACTTTCTCGCTTCTAAATCCCCATGTTACTCCAACCGCAGTAATCTTACCATTATGAGCAGTTTGCATATCAATATCAGAATCCCCAAAATACAAGCATTCTTCTGTTTTAATATTTAGTTTTTCCAGTACAGAAATTAAATGAGAAATATCCGGTTTTCTTGGATATGCATCTATTTCGCCTAGTACAAAAGTAAATGTATCTTTTTTAAAATGCAAATCAATAATTTTTTTAACCAAATTTTCTTCCTTATTTGAATACACACCTAAAATTATTTTATTTGATTTAAGAAAACTAACCACTTCATATAACCCTTGATATACCTTTGAATAAACACTATAGTGTTCATTATAATATAATTTAAAATCGTTATATACTTTATTTAGCAATTCATCATTATTAATATTTTGTTTAATTAATGCATTTTTACAAAGCATTTTAATTCCGTTACCAACAAATTCATAATATTCATTTATATCATATTCCATGCAATTATTATTCTTTAAAGAATAATTCATAGCAACACCTAGATCTTTTATTGTATTCAAAAGAGTTCCATCTAAATCAAAAATACAACATTTAAGCATTTATTCATTTTCTCCTAATTCAATTTTTAAATTTGGATTAAAAGTTCTATTTTTTATCATTAAAATTTCTTGTTTATATGGTGGATTATCACAAATATATGGTGTTTCTAAAATTTTAGGAACATCTATAAGACGTGGATTTTCGATAATATTTAATAATGTGGCAAAACCAATATATCCATAACCGATATTTTCATGACGATCTTTATGAGAACCTAAAATGTTTTTTGAATCATTAACATGAACAACTTTAACAAAAGATAAACCTATTTCTTTATCAATTTTATCTAAAATATCATCAAAATCAGTTAAATCATATCCAGAGTCATGTAAATGGCAGGTATCAAGACAAATACCAATCCTATCTTTTCTTTCAATATTTTTAATAAGCGAAATAATTTCATCAAGATTTGCACCAACTTCACTACCTTTTCCAGACATAGTTTCTAACGCAATAATAACATTACTATTATCAGTAGCGAAAATCTCATTTAATCTATTGGCAATAACCTTAATTCCAGCAGCACTACCAATTCCAACGTGTGCACCAGGATGTAACACTAATATCTTACAGCCAATTTCAGCAACTCTTAAAATTTCTTGTTTTAAAAAAGACACAGCAAGTTCAGCAGTATATACATTTTTAGTATTTGCAAGATTTATAATATAAGGAGCATGAACAACAACATTGTCAATATTAATGTTATTGCTTGACATCAAATTTTTGGCTTCCTCTAAGCGAAACTCACTAATCGGTTTTCTAATTGTATTTTGAGGTGCTCCAGTATAAAACATAAATGTATTAGCACCTTCGGCAATCGCCTCTTCAACTGCCCCAAGTAACATTTTAGGAGCCTTTACATTAATATGAGAGCCAATTAATAGCCTAGACATATTCATCACCATATTTTTCTTTTTTAGTTTTTTCAATTGCTCGTTTTTTTATTTGATCCTTAATATTCTTTTTTATCATTTCACGACGATGTTTTTGTTTTGTTTTTGCTATTTCTTCTTTTACTTTTTTCTTATATCCAGGCTTAACTTTTTTATTTTTATTTTTAACCACAATTGAACGAATTTGATTATTTAAATCTTCTGAATATTCTTTTTTCTTTTTAGGACGCACTAAAGGTTGCAATTCTTTCCATTCGCCATTTTTATACTCAACTGAAGTAAAATTCACTTTGCTATCCATAATTTTATATAATATTTGAACATCATCTTTATTATAAATAGTATAACAAATACCATGTGCACCATTTCTGCCACTTCTACCAGCACGATGGAAAAAGAATTCAATTTCTTTTGGCAAATCAATATTAATCACATGGCTAACACCTTCTATATCAATACCACGTGCAGCAATATCACTAGCAACAATATAAGCAAATTCATTATTATAAATCTTCTTCATCATATTACGACGAATATTTGGTTCTAAATCTCCATGAATTACCCCGACATTGTATTTATTTTCTTTTAAAAATTTATAAATTTCATTTACCATGGTTTTAGTTGAGCAAAATATCAAACATAAATAAGGTTGAATTCCACTTAAAACGTTTAATAATACTTCCTTTTTATCATGATGTCTTGCAGGAACTAAATAATAATCAATCGTTTCAGGCGTAACTTCTTTTTTGGTAATCTCTAGAAGTAACGGAGAATGCATATATTTTTGCAAGAAAATTTTTAAATTTTGAGGCAAAGTAGCACTAAAAACTAACATTTGCAAATGATTAGGCATTTTTGCAGCGATTAATGAAACATCATCCAAAAATCCAGTTTCCATTATCATATCAGCTTCATCAAGTACTAAAATTTTAGCACTCATCATATTAAATTCGGCATTATCAAGCCCGATATCTTTAATTCTTCCAGGGGTTCCTATAACAATATGAGGTATTCTACTCACTTTTTGAATCATTCTTGAACGATCTAAACCACCTGTAATTAATCTTAATCTTAAATTTTCTTCATTCTTAGAAAACTCAATAAGATTATTGTATATTTGTGTAGCTAATTCTCGTGTAGGAGTCATAATTACAGCTTGCACAGCATTTATTGAGACATCAATACTTTGAAGTATTGGTAATATATAAGCATGTGTTTTACCACTGCCTGTTGGAGATTTTCCAATTATATCTTTTCCTTCTAATGCTAAAGGCAAAACTTTTTCTTGAATTGGAGTTGGAGTAGTAAAATGCAATTTTTCTAATGTTTGGTAAATAAATGGCTTAAATCCATATTTTTTAAAATCTAACATAAAATCACCCATAATATTATAACACTACTCAATAAAAATTAATAGATAAATAAATCGCACAATTATCTAAAATATACATATATTACTATGAGGTGTTATATCTATGTATCCATATTCACAAACATTTATTCCTAGAGGAATATCATCAATGCCAGCAACAAACTTTCTAAATCAAGGTATCACTAATGTTGCAACTAAAACCATCCCATTTTCCACCCCTAAAGCTGTTGCCGGTACTGCTGCAAAAGCCACAAAATCTCTTTCATTTAGTTCAATAATAAATGGTGCTCAAAAAGGAATAAACACATTAAATCAAATAATTCCACTATATAATCAAGTAAAACCATTAGTACAAAATGGAAAACAAATGCTTAATATTTTTAAAAATGTTAAAAAAACAAATTTCGAACCAGAAGGAGTTGAAGAAAAAGAAGATAGTACTGCAGAGGTAAATGAAAATAGTATAGTTAAAGAAATTAAAAAAACAAATTATGAAAAATCGGTTATTTTCAATCAAACAAAGCCAAGTAAGCCTTTTTTTGTTTAAACAAATAGTGTAAAATAAATTTGGTGATAATAAATGAAAGTAATCTCTATATCTCCAAGAGGATATTGCAAAGGTGTTGTTAACTCAATTAAAATTGCCTTAGAAACAAGAAAAAAATACTCTTGTCCTATTTATATTCTTGGAGAAATCGTACATAACAAAAATGTTACAAACGCTTTAGCTAAATTAAATATTATTTCATTAGATATATCAAAAAAAGCTAAGGAAGACTATATTAATGAAATCGATGAGGGAGTAATAATTTTGTCTGCCCATGGTTCAAGCGAAGCAATAAAGAAAAAAATTTTAGAAAAAAAATTAATTCTTGTCGATTCTACATGTCCATTTGTTTATAAATCATTTAAGATTATTTCCAATTATTCAAAAAATCATGATATTATTTATGTTGGTAAAAAAACTCATGAAGAAGCGATTGCTGCTAAATCATTAAATGAAAATAAAGTACACGTTGTTGAAACAATTAATGACTTAAAAAATCTAAATATTTCCTCTACTCCAATAATTACAAATCAAACAACAATGTCTAAACAAGAACTAAATTCAATTTACACTAAAATCAAAGATAAATATAATGATGCAATACTTATTAATGAACAATGCAATGCTACATCATTAAGACAAAATGCAATTTTAAATTACAATGAAAACATTGATTTATTCTATATCGTCGGCGATAAAAATAGCAATAATTCTAGAAAACTATTTGATTTAGCATCAAAAAAAGCCAAAACATTTTTAATTAATGATGTTAATGATATAAATATCGACGATTTAAAAAAATGCCAATGTGTCGCAGTATCCTCAGGTGCAAGCACTCCGACATATTTAACCAATCAAGTAATTAAATATTTAGAGAATTTCGAATATTCTGATAAAAAGACCCATCAAAAGCCAATAGTAAATATTGAAAATATCATAAATGAATTTAGATAAAAAAGGTAACAAATTTTTTGTTACCTTTTAAAATTCAATTACTCTACTTATTTCAATCATTTTATATTTAATTTCTTGATATTTTTCAGAATTTTCATCATCAATAGATTCAAGAATTTTATTTAAGTCATCTAATTTTTTATTTAAATAATCATAAAAATAAGGCGATTTTTCTCTTCTCAAAATTGGTCCATACTTATAATCTAATTCTTCATATTCAGAAACACCGTATTTTGATAAAATTACTTCATAATAATGTCCATCATCAAAAACTAAACACTCATCAAGAATCATAAATCCCATTTTTACTAACTGTCTACGCACATCTTCAACATTAGAATTTGGTTGTAAAATGAATGTTTTATTAATTAAATAATCATTCCACTTTGGATTACTTAATATGTCTTTAATCAATATTCCACCCATGCCAGCAATTGATACACATGATACTTCTTTCAAAATAGCAGAATCAATCATATCTATGCCATCACTCTTCATCGTAATAATCTTCGTATTTAACCCCGCAGAAGAAATATTTTTTTCAGCAATTGTAAGTGGACCGTCTTTGTTATCCGAAGCATAGGCTTTTTTTATTTGTTTTTCATTTAATAGATATATTGGAAGTTGAGCATGATCAGTTCCAATATCTAAAAGGACACTTGAATACGGAACAAAACTAGCTATCGCCTCTAAACGAGCAGATAATTTCACAATTATCTTTCTCCTCTAAAATCAGAAAAACGCTTTACTCTAGTTGGATGGCGAAGTTTTCTTAATGCTTTTGCCTCAATTTGACGAATTCTTTCTCTAGTCACTCCAAATTCTTTACCAACTTCCTCTAAAGTACGTGGGCGACCATCATCTAGTCCATAACGAAGTTTTAAAACTCTTTCTTCTCTATCAGTTAAATCTTTCATAACCGCATAAAGTTCATCCTTTAATAACTCATTTGTTGCATAATCAGATGGAGAGACATTTTCTTTATCTTCTAAAAAATCACCTAAGTGAGAATCGTCTTCTTCTCCAATTGGAGTTTCAAGTGAAACTGGTTCTTGTGAAATTCTTTGAATTTCCCTTACTCTTTCAGGAGTCATTCCTCCTCCCATCTTTTCAGCAATTTCTTCTGATGTTGGTTCACGGCCAAAATCTTGAGTTAATTGTACTTTAACTTTTTTCATTTTATTAATTGTTTCTACCATATGAACAGGAATTCTAATCGTTCTTGCTTGGTCAGCAATAGCTCTTGTAATTGCTTGACGAATCCACCAAGTTGCATATGTTGAAAATTTAAAACCTTTTTCAGGATCAAATTTTTCACTTGCTTTAATTAATCCTAAATTTCCTTCTTGAATTAAATCTAGGAAAAGCATACCTCTACCAATAAAATGCTTAGCAATTGAAACTACCAAACGTAAATTTGATTGAATTAAAATTTTTTGGGCTTCTTTATCATTTTGAGCAACTCTTTCTGCTAAACGAATCTCTTCATCTTTTGAAAGTAATGGAACACGTCCAATCTCTTTTAAGTACATTTTAACAGGATCGCTAACTTTGATATCGCTTGATAAATTTGCGTAATTTTCAATTGGTTCATTTAAATATTCTAATTCATCGCTATTAGTAACTTCATCATCTAAAAATAAATCAGCAGACTCTTTTTCAACTTCACTTAGTTTAGCAACATCAATATCTTCATCTTCATCAATTTCCTCTTCTTGATCATTTTCAACAGTTATTTTTTGCTTTGCAAAATAAGAAAGAATCTTTTCAATATCTTCATCTACCAAATCAAATTGAGCTGTTTCATCAAAAATATCACTCATCATAATGGTTTTTCCATTTTTGATTGCTCTATCTTTTAAACGAGTTAAAACAGATTCTAAAGTTTCGATTTCGTCATCAATTTTAATATCATCATAAATATCTAGTTCTTCATCATAATTATTTAAATCTTTTTTCATTCTATTTACTCCTTTGCTTCGATAATTACTTTTTTCTTTTACCTTTGCTTACGTTTTTTTAACTCTATTTGTTTCAAAAGCAATTGTAATTGCTCTTCATCAGATCCTTTAATTGTTTTAATCTTATTAATAATATCTTTTTCATTTTGTTCAATTACTTTTTGCTCAACTAAGATCTTTTTAAAATCTTTTCTTGGCAATTTATTTATATCAAACTCATGTTCATCATTATCAATTAAATCTTGAAAATATGCATAAGTATATGGATCTTTTTCTTTATTTAGTTCTTGACTTGAATATAAATCTGCTTCCATAACTTTACCATCTTTCCGATAATAATCATTGATTATTGCAAGAATTCTTCGATAAGCTTGATTTTGCATAAAGCCAATATCTTCATTAAAAATATCAATATACTTATTATCTTTTAACATATATTGAAGATAAACTTTCTCAATTTTTTCATATCTGTTGAGTTTTATATTGTAATTATTAGTAACAATATCGTTTTTGTTTTTAACAATACTGTTAGAATATTTGTCATTTACTTTTTTTCTTTTCAAAATATCTTGAACAACATTTAATGAAAATCCAGTTAGATTAGAAATTTGTTTTGAATAATAATCAAAGGATAATTCATCCAAATTAAACGAAGAAAATGCATTTTCCATTGTTATTACAAAATTTTGTTTATCATCATAATTATTAAGATTAAAATTCCCTTGTAAATATTGAATCATAAAATCCAAAGGATTAACAAGATTCATCAGTGAATTATATAATGATTCACTTCCTTGAGTAGCAAGAATTTCATCAGCATCTTTGCTATCAATATTTTTTTTCACAACTTTTATTCTTTTATATAAATTTCCAAATAATTGTAAATTCTTATATGTAGCCATTTGTCCAGCTAAATCACCATCTAATGATAATCTAATTTCACAATTCAACTTTTTTAAAAGCTGAATATGTTCCTTAGTAAGAGCAGTTCCCATAATTGCCACAGCACTTTTTATTCCAATGCGATATAAAGCAATAACATCCATAAAACCTTCTAAGACGTAAACATAACCATCTTTTCTTGCTGTCTTATCTGCTTTATGATAATGATATAAAACATTACTTTTATGAAAAAGAGGTGTTTCATTAGTGTTACGATATTTAGCATCATTAGGATCATTGTTTATTTTTCGGGCACTATATCCAATTACACGACCAAAATTATCACATAATGGGAAAGTTATTCTTCCAGAATACATATCATAAACTTCACCATTTCTAAAAGCACCTATTCCCGCTTTTATAATATCATCATTTTTATATCCTTTATTTTGCAAATATCGGATACTAACTTTAGGATCTATTGGTGAAAATCCAATTTGAAATTCATCAATAATTGTTTCATCAATCCCTCTTTTAGTTAAATATTCAAGAGCATCTTTTCCTTCACTTGAATGAAGTACATAAATATAATATTTAGTTAAATCATCAAAAATTTTATAAAGAACTTCTTTTTCCGGATCGATATTTCTATCTTTTTTTAAATTAACTAATTCATCAACATGTTGTCCTGTTAATTCACATACTTTTCTTACTGCATCATGAAAATCGATATTTTCATAATTTTGAACAAAGGTAAAGACATTTCCTGCAGCACCACATGAAAAACATTTATATATTTGTTTATCTGGTGATACAAACATCGAAGGTGATTTATCATCATGAAACGGACAAACACCAACATAATTTTTTCCACTTCTTTTTAGAGGAATATACGATGAAATTACTTTTACAATATCAGCATTTGCTCTTATTTGATTATAGTCAATCGCCATCAATATCCCTCCTTTAAAAAATACAATTTTTAATTAGAAATCAACAAATTCTTCAATATATTCTTTCAATTTTGCAATTTCAACACGTTCTTGATTCATTGAATCCCTATTTCTAATTGTAACAGTTCCTGTTGCTTCACTATCAAAATCATAAGTAATACATAAAGGTGTACCAATAGCATCTTGGCGACGATATCTCTTACCGATTGAACCAGCATCATCATATTCAACCATGAAATGTTTTGAAAGCATTTCATAAACTTCTAAAGCCTTTTCACTAAGTTGCTTTGACAAAGGCATTATACAAGCCTTAAATGGTGCAAGTGCAGGATGCAATTTCATAACAACACGAGTATCTCCCTCTTTTACTAACTCTTCGGTATAAGCATCACACATTATTGTAAGCGCAAGTCTTTGAACACCTAAAGATGGCTCAACAACATATGGAATATACTTAGTATTTGTTTCTTGATCCATATATTCCAAATTTTCTTTTGAAACTTCCATATGGCGACTTAAATCATAATCAGTGCGATCGGCGATTCCCCATAATTCTCCCCATCCAAATGGGAACAAATATTCAATGTCACAGGTTCCTTTCGAATAAAAAGATAATTCCTCTTTTTCATGTTCACGCAAACGCAATTTATCACCATTAACACCTAAAGATACGACAAAATTCAAACAATAATTTTTCCAATAATCATACCATTTTAAATCTTCTCCTGGTTTACAGAAAAATTCCATTTCCATTTGTTCAAATTCACGAGTTCTAAAAATGAAATTTCCAGGTGTAATTTCATTTCTAAATGATTTACCAATTTGGCATATACCAAAAGGTAATTTTCTTCTCATTGTTCTTTGTACATTTTTAAAATTAACAAAAATCCCTTGTGCAGTTTCTGGTCTCAAATAAACAGTACTTTTAGCATCTTCAACGACACCTTGAAATGTTTTAAACATCAGTTGAAATTGACGAATATCTGTAAAATCATGCTTTCCACATTTTGGACACGCAATATGATTTTCTTTGATATAAGCCATCATTTGTTCATTACTCCAACCTTCACAATTTGCATTTGGATTAAAATCTTCAATTAATTTATCAGCACGATGACGTGTTTTACAAGCTTTGCAGTCAATCAATGGATCAGAAAAATTCGCTAAATGACCACTAGCAACCCAAACTTCAGGATTCATCAAAATAGCACTATCTAAACCAATATTATATCTACTTTCTTGAACAAATTTTTTCCACCAAGCTTTCTTAATATTGTTAATCAATTCAACACCAAGTGGTCCATAGTCCCAAGTGTTTGCAAGACCACCATAAATTTCAGAACCTTGAAAAACATAACCAGTTGTTTTAACGTGAGAAACAATTTGCTCAAATGTAATTTTTTCCATAATAAAAATACTCCTTTTCAAAACAAATATAATTATATTATATTTAAAAAT
Organism: uncultured Eubacteriales bacterium; assembly: GCA_964646425.1. Classification (GTDB taxonomy): domain Bacteria; phylum Bacillota_I; class Bacilli_A; order RFN20; family JAISJY01; genus CAZYEI01. The sequence goes on from CAZYEI010000010.1 coordinate 31,313, forward strand.
ATAGTCAACACATTATAAGTGTTATTTGCAATTTTCTAACAAAATATCTTTTGCTTTAAAACTAACACCAATCGAATCATAAAAATAAGCAAAAAACTGACTAAGCATTAAATATCCAATATGTGAGTCCATATTTAGCGAAAAAACATTTTCAATTTTTGCTTTTTGAATATATCTAAAATTTTTTAAATATTCAGCACCATAAATTTTGACACCACTAGATTCCTTTGCACATTTTGCACAGACAAAACCTCCATCTGCATAACTTACACCAACAATATTCTTTTTGCTTGCACATTTACAACATTGATCAACTTGCAAATGAATACCAGAATAATCAAATAAATACTTAAATACAATTAGACTAGCAGATACAAGCGAATAATTTTTATTAATATTATTTAATAAAAACGAAAAAATATCATATGCTTCTATTAAATCGTTATCAGCTAATTCTAGTTTTAAAATTGCTTCACTAAAAAAGGCAAATAATGCTAAATAGTTGCTATTATCAAATAAAGAACTAGGATATTTAATAACATCAACACTAGTTAATGTTTTATTTCCTTGTTCATTTTTAGATGTGAGATAATATTCTCCAATCGTATATAATTGGCAGGCACCTGAATTTTTACTTGTTACTTTTAAAACACCACGTGCTTTAAATGAAACAAGACCATATTCACGGGAAAAGCAGGTCAAAATAGCATCATTTTCTTTATAAGCTGTGCTTTTGATAATAATCCCCTTAATGGTCCATTCCATAACTATTCATCCTTATATCCTAAATCGTTTAATTGAGAAATATTATTTCTCCAATCAAGTTTTACTTTTACAAATAATCTTAGATTTATCTTACTTCCTAAAAGTATTTCAATATCTTCTCTTGCCGCAATGCCTATTTTCTTTAACATACTGCCTTTTGAACCGATAATAATCCCTTTTTGTGAATCTCTTTCAACAATAATTAAGGCACTTATGTCTAATAATCCTCCTCTTTTTCTTTCCATATCTTCAATTACAACAGCAACAGAATGTGGAACTTCTTCATGAGTAAATAATAAAATTTTCTCTCGGATTAACTCTGCCATAATAAAAGTTTCAGGATTGGCGCTAATCATATCAGAAGGATAATATTTTGGTCCTTCTGGTAATTCTTTTTCAATTAATCTAAGTAGGGTGTTTAAATTGCTGTTTTGAAGTGCAGAAATTTCAATTATTTTGGCATTAGGAAGTAAACTAGCAACTTTTTTCTTATATTCTTCTCTCTTTAATTTGCTAACTAAATCTATCTTATTTAGAACAATATACACAGGAGAATTAACATTTTTTATTTTATCAATAACATATTCATCTCCACTACCTAAAGGTACACTACAATCAAGTAATAGCAAAATCACTTCAGAATCAAATCGAGAAGAAAATGCCATTTTATTCATCGATTCACCTAATTTATTATGTGGTTTATGAATCCCCGGAGTATCAATAAAAATCATTTGAAATTCATCGGTTGTCAATATTCCTTGAATCTTATTTCTTGTTGTTTGGGCCTTAGGAGAAACAATAGCAACTTTATGTTGAATAAGAGCATTCATCAATGTAGACTTGCCCACATTGGGCCTTCCTATAATTGAAATAAAGCCCGATTTAAATCCCATAATTATAAAAACTCCTTATCAAATGCCAAAGGCATTAATTCTAAAACAGTTGTTTCAACCAATTCCTTTGCATTCCCCATATATATTTTAGCATTAGGAGACATCAATTCAACCATTACTTGCCTACATGCTCCACAAGGAGAAGCAGGTGGATTAGAAGATGAATAAATTGCTAAATCTGCAAAGTCTTCTTTCTTATATCCTTGAGCTAAAGCAGAAAATATTGCCGTTCTTTCAGCGCAATTTGTTAAGCCATAGGAAGCATTTTCTACATTGCATCCTAAAATAACTTTTCCGTCTTTTAAAAGTAATGCAGCACCAACTTTAAATTTTGAATATGGTGCATAAGCATTCTTTTGAGCCTGCATGGCATATTTCATTAATTCTTCCTTATCCATTATTACACTCTCCTTATATTTAAATCATTTAAAATTTTATTTTGCAAAGCAAACATCACTTTTTCATCTTCTTCAGTTAAATGATCATAACCAAATAGATGCAACAAACCATGCAAAAATAAAAAAGCATATTCTCTTTTTAAAGTATGACCATATTGCTTTGCTTGCTTTTTAGCAATATCACAACATATAAAAATTTCCCCAAGTGCAACAGGAATATTCTTATTTCTTAAGCAAACATCTCCAATATCATTATCTAAAAAAGCAAAACTAATAACATCTGTAACTCTATCAATCTTTCGATAATTTCTATTAATAGACTTTATTTTTTGTTTTCCCACAAAAGTAACAGATAATTCAAATTTATTATCTTTATCTAAATATTGACACGTATAATTAGCAATATCATTAAATAGCTTTTTTAAGCCATAAATTGATTGCTTGGTCTTATTTTGAAAATATACTTTAATCATTCTTCATCACCTAAAAATATTATACTATTTTTTTTCACTACATTCTAGATAAATAATAAAAATATCATTATATTTCATCATTTATTATTTAAACAATTAGGTACAAAGATTATTACACAATTATCTATAATATATTCATTTTTTGTTAGCATCCTGAATATAACTATGTACAACATATCTATATCGCTGTTTTTCACTATTATATTCTGCAAAAACACCAATGCCATCAAATAAATAAAATAATAAATAAACCCCTATAAAAACATAATACTCTTGATTAATTAATGAAAAAAACAACATTATAAAAACAAGTAATACTTGGCGATAAAATAAACTAACGATTGTTTCAGACATATTTATTTTCGCTAATTTATTTAAAGCTTTCTTTAATTTTTTTAGCTTATCTTCTAAATCATAATTAGCATTATTAAATTCCTCTTCTAAAATTGCGCATTGTGAACTATATTTTAATTTTTTTCTACTAAAAACAAATTCTATTATATAAAACATCCACCCAAATATCAAAATACAAACAAATAATAAATAATGAATATAAAAACACAAAACACCTGCAAATAATGAAATAATAAAATATGGTATTATTTTATTGTAAAAAATATTTTTTCTATTCATTAAATAATAAGCTTTTTTAATATTTTCTTTTATTAATATGCAATTATTATTTTTAACAATTAAATGATTAACAAGATTGGCTTCATATATTCTATTAATTCTATTAATTATGTTATTTTTCAATAAATAAATGATTATTTGAACCGTTAAAACAGCAAAGAAAAAAACAATTTTTAAAACATTAAATTCATTAATATTAAACAAATAAACTAACGAAAACATAAACACAATAAATTCTACAATATTTAAAAAGGCTAATGGAAAAGCATATTTTTTAATTCCTGCTATTTTAATTTTGTGATTTATTATTAATTCTTTAATTTCACATTCTTTAAAATAAACTATAACTCCTGAATAAATTTTCTTAAATCTTTTCAATAAAATTTTTGTTGGTTGAGCAGTAGCAGGATTTGAATAGTAAATATATTTATTATCTTTTCGCCAAACAACAATATAATGATTATACTTATTTTTTAAATTAATCATAGTAATAAAGGGGAAATTTGGAAGATTTTCTAAATTGCACTCATAAGCTTTATATTTATCATAGTTAGATAGATATTCTACTAAATCATCTAATTTAATTCCTTTTTCAAAAATTTTAATCTTGTTTTTAACTTCAAAATAATCTATATCAACCCCAAAATCATGTTCTAGTAACATACAAATACAAGCAATTCCACATTCATTAATATTCTTTTGAATAATATGTTTCATATTTTTCTCCTCTATCTACAATTAGGATAAAGTAAAAAAAAACTAAAAAATTTTAGTTTTTTTAAACATCATTCAAAAATATCTCTATAAAATTTTTATTTAATTAATTTATTAATTAATTTAAGCATACAAAAAACTCACTTTTTATTATCTTCATAAGCATCGATAATTTTTTGAACAAGTGGATGACGGACAACATCCTTGCTTCCTAAGTATGTAAAATTAACCCCTTCTACATTTTCTAAAACTTCTACTGCATTTTTTAAGCCTGAAACAATATTTGATTTCAAGTCAATTTGGCTAATATCTCCAGTAACAATCATCTTAGAATTAAATCCTAGTCTTGTTAAAAACATCTTCATTTGCATAACAGTTGTGTTTTGTGCTTCATCTAAAATAATATATGCATCATCTAAAGTTCTGCCACGCATATATGCAAGTGGTGCTATTTCAATAATTCCTTTCTCCAAGTATTTCTCGCATACTTCTTTCCCTAACATTTCATCTAATGCATCATATAAAGGACGCAAATATGGATCAACTTTTTCCTTTAAATCACCAGGTAAAAATCCTAAACTTTCACCAGCTTCTACTGCAGGTCTGGTTAAAATAATCTTTTTTATTATTTTTGATTTAAGTAAAGTAACTGCATGAACAACAGCAATATATGTTTTACCCGTTCCGGCAGGACCAATACCAAAAACTATATCATTACTTTTTAGTGCCTCAACATATTTTAATTGTCCCAATGTTTTAGGAGCAACAACTTTTCCTTTAAAAGTTTTCCCTATGAAACAATTTTGCAAACGTTCAAATTGATCTAATTGTTTATTTTGAGCCAAATTAATAATTTGAACAATATCTTTACTTTCAATATTGTAACCACTTCTAATTATAGAAATAATTGCATTAAACAATTTTTTCACTTCTATGAGAGTATTTTCGCAGCATTCTTCAATAATAATTTCATCACCACGAATATTAATTTTGATACCATAAAATTGTTCAATTAATTTAAGATGACTATCATCAAAACCAACTAATTGTGTAATTTCATATCCATCTAAATTCAAATCATTGATAATATATTTTTCCATTCTAGTCCTCATTTCTATAATGTTATATCCTCTAGCAAAGTATAATGAATTTTTAAAGTATATTTATTATTGCTCTTATTAAAAAACAATATATTTTCCTTAATCAAAAATTCATCATCGCCAGTTAATTCTTTATCTATTTTAGCACGATTACTCTCTAGGAGCAAAGAATAAATTTCTAATTCATCTTTCTTATCTTTACTAGTCAAATAATATGTAGATTCAAGTAGATACCAAGTATATGCATAAACACTTCCATATGCACCGACATACTTTTCTTCGTTATTTGATGTTATAAGTGTATCACTTACTAATAAATCTCCTTTTTTAACATAGTCATATTCTTTTACCATTTTTACTCCAGATGATATATCAAATCTAACAATCATTCCATCTTTTTGAGCATATAAACTGGTACCAAAACTAGGAATAATTGGAGCACTCCTTCTTTTCAAAAAATTAACTTTTACATTTACTCCAACTTGTCTAATTTCAATCCATTCAATTTTATCTTTCATTTTCTTTAATATTTCTTTTTCAACTTTCAAGGCAAAATTATTACTTATTTTCTTTTTTAGTTTTACCACATTATAATTTTCCAATTCCTCTTTAACAAGAGGAATTAAATTATCTTGATTTCCACTAATTTCAACATTATATATTCTATTACTTAAAAACGCATATAAGCAAAGTGAAAAAACAAGACAAATAAAAGTAGTTTTTCGTTTAAAAAATTTATCAATAAAATTTATTATTCCGTATGTTTTTACTAATTCAATATCATTAAATTTTAAAAGATTTTTTTTATTTTTTGAAGATGAAATAAATGAATATCTTTCGTTGTCAATTTTTTTTAAGTTGTTAATATTAATATTATTATTTCGACATTTATCAAGAAAAAAAATAATATTTGGAGTTCTTACAATATATTTATCATAATTAGCTATTAAAAATTTATTTTTCATTAAACTTAATCTCATTAATATTACCTAAGACATGTATTTCTCCATATTCTAAATAATTTACTTCTAAATTATCCCCTTGAATTTTCACTATTTTGTCTTTTGTCTTTAGTGTAATATTGCTTTCATCTATTTTATAAATATGTATTAGATTTTTAACAATTATCTTATTATTTCCATAAATAAACATTGTAGTCACCCTATACAATATATGAATAAACTATAAATTTTATGAAAAGAAAAAAACACCATTAGGTGTTTTTACATTAATATGATTTGTTGTTACGGCGTGCTTGTTCTGATTTAAGTTTTCTTTTAATTCCAGGCTTTAAATAGAATTCACGCTTACGCGCTTCAGCAAGAGTTCCTGCCTTAGAAACTTGTCTTTTAAAACGGCGTAATGCATCATCCAATGTTTCATTGTCACGGACGACTGTTTTTGGCATCTAACTTCCCTCCTTTTGAAGTGTAACTTGCGTACAAAAATGATTATAAGCATTTCTCGACTTAAAATCAAGCATTTTTTTATTTTTTTAAACAAAAAATAGAAAAAAGTTCATTTTATTCATTAATTAAGGCTTTACCACTTGAAGCACCAATACGATTTGCCCCAGCTTCAATCATTTTTAACATATCTTCTCTTGTTCTAATTCCACCAGAAGCTTTTACTCCCATATTAGGACCTACAGTTTTTCTCATTAAAGCAACATCTTCGACTCTAGCACCATATTTATTAAATCCAGTAGATGTCTTTACAAAATCTGCACCTGCATCTTTTGCTAATTCACATGCTTTAACAATTTCTTCTGCTGTTAATAAACATGTTTCTAAAATAACTTTAACTAATTTTCCCATAGCATTGTCTACAACACATTTAATATCATTAAATACAACATCATATTTTTTATCTTTTAATGCACCAACATTAATTACCATATCAATTTCAGTTGCACCATTATCAACCGCATTTTTTGTTTCAAATCCTTTAACTTCCGATGTATTTGCCCCTAAAGGAAAGCCAATAACAGTACAAACTTTTACATCTGTATTAATCAATAATTTAGTACATAATGGCACATAATAAGGATTAACGCAAACAGAAGCAAAGCCGAATTCTTTAGCTTCTTTACATAATTTAATAACTTGTTCTTCAGTTGCTTCCGGTTTTAAAATTGTATGATCGATAAACTTAGCGTAATTCATAATTTTCCTCCATTTATTTTCATTTATATTATAGTTGAAATAGCATGATTGTCAAGAATTCTATCGACTCTTACACGCTTAATTTGATTAAGTAACTTTTCATCACCCTTACAATATACTTTTAAGTAATTACTACTTTTGCCAAAAACCCAATTACTGGTAGGAGATTTCTCTTCAAATAAAACTTCTAGTTCTTTACCAATAAACTTTTCCATATACTTCAAATGCAATTCTTTAGATAAATTAAGTAATTTTTCTACTCTTTCTTTTTTTATTTTAGGCGATACTTGTTCTTTCATATTAGCGGCAGGCGTACCACTTCTTGGTGAAAAAGGAAAAACATGTATTTCTGAAAAATTAACTTTTTTAATAAATTCCATTGTTTCATTAAAATCTTCTTCAGTTTCTTGAGGAAAACCAACAATAACATCAGTTGTTAAAGCAATATTGGGAATGACTTTCCGTATTTTAGTAACTATCTCTAAAAATTTGTTTGTATCATAACGTCTATTCATAAGTCGAAGAATTTTATCACAACCTGATTGTAATGGAATATGCAAATGGTCAACAACAACCTTGGAATTAGCAATAATATCTAATAACTTATCATCTATTTCTACAATTTCAATCGAAGAAATTCTAATTCTTGGTAAATTAGGATTTTCTCTAATCATCGCTTCAATAACATCAACTAAACGAAATTTACCACTATCCAATCCATAAGCGCCAGTATGTATTCCGGTTAAAACAATTTCTTTATAACCATTTGCAACCAATACTTTTGTTTCTTCTAAAATATCTTTCAATTCACGACTTCTAAGCCTTCCTCTTGCATATGGAATAATACAATAACTACAAAAATTATTACAACCATCTTGAACCTTAATAAAGGCCCGTGTATTATCTTCATATGATGATAACTTCAATTTTTCATAGCCATCTTTGTTAGAATATTCTTTTATATCAATAATTTGTTTATTTGTATTTAAATTTTCAAATAAATACGGCAATAATTTATCTCTATTATTAGTACCAACAATAACATTAACACCAGCGATTTTGCTTATTTCATTGCTTGCCATTTGTGCATAACAGCCCATTATTCCAATTCTTGCACTAGGATTATTCTTAATTGCACGACGAATCATTTGACGACTTTTAGCATCACTTACATGAGTAACACTACAGGTATTAATAATAACAATATCAGCTTGTTCATCAGATTTAGCTTCACAATAACCTTCGTTAATCAGTTTTTCTGCTATTGCATTTGATTCATATGTATTTACTTTACACCCAAGTGTAATAATTTTATATTTTTTCATTTATAACACATCCTATTTTTCTAACATAAATGCAGTTATCGCCAAAATATCAATAGCTGCAGTTTCACTTCTTAAAATTCTTTTTCCTAAACTTACTCTTTTAAACCCTGAAGCAACTAATTTATTAACTTCAACATTATCAAAACCACCTTCTGGTCCAACAACTAAAACGATATGTTTATCAGTTAAATCCTGATTTAATATTTTAAACAATGTTTCTTGACCAAAACAACTATCTTCTTCAAAAGCGATTAATTTAATATCAGCTTCCATTAAAATTAGTTCGTCTAATTTCATTGGTTTAACAATAGTTGGAATAACATTCCTTTTAGATTGCATACTGGCATCATGAATAATTTTATTCCAGCGTTCTAATTTTAAAGCAACTTTTTTATCATCAATTTGCACTATTGACCTTTTTGCACAATAAGGAACAATTGTGCTAACTCCTAATTCTGTTGCCTTTTGAATAACCAATTCAAATTTATCACCTTTAGGCAAACCATAAACTAAAGTAACTTTAGCTTTTAATTCGTTATTCGCATTTAACTCATGAAGTAATAAAGCAGTTATACCACTATTTGAAACTTTAGCACAGCAATGATAAAAAACACTATCATAGACAACAATAATTTCTTCACCATTTTTAATTCGTAAAACATTCTTTAAATGATGTTCATCAAAAGAAGAAAAATAAAAAATATCATCAACTTTTTTACTAGCAAAACATTGTTGCATAAAAAACACCACCTACCATTTAATTATATAACATTTAATTTAATAATTAAATAACTTATTAATTATCTTTCTCTAATAATAAATAAATAAGCAAAAAAACAAGTCTTAATCTTCAAGACTAAAACTTGTTTTAGATTATTAATAAATATAAAAGCCTTTGCTATCAACAAAATCAATTCTAATTAGTTTTTCATTATGATTAATTATCTCTTTGGCAATTAAAGTTTCAATATTTCGTTGAATATATCTTTTTAATGGACGTGCACCAAATTCTTTATCATAACCATCTTCAACAATTTTATTAATCGCATTATCACTTATTATTAAAGTAATATTTTGTTTTCCCAAACGTTTGCATAATTGATTAATAAATTTATTTGCTACTTTAATAACAACAGCTTTATTCAAAGCATTAAATTGAATAATTTCATCAATTCTATTTAGAAATTCAGGTTTAAATAAATGATGTAA